>CACYIR010000090.1 GCA_902774525.1 uncultured Lachnospiraceae bacterium | reverse complement strand
TATATATATCCTAAGATGGCTAACCGTCACGGACTTATAGCGGGAGCTACAGGTACAGGTAAGACCGTTACATTAAAGGTTATGGCCGAATCCTTCAGTGACATAGGAGTACCTGTATTTTTGGCAGACGTAAAGGGCGACCTTTCCGGTATGTGTGCACCCGGAGCAGAATCGGGCAGCGCTATGGAAAGAGTACAGAAGATGGGCCTTTTTGAACGCGGTTTCAACTTTAAGGGCTTCCCTTCAAACTACTGGGATGTATACGCTGAAAAGGGCATGCCTCTTAGAACTACGGTATCCGAGATGGGACCGCTTCTTTTGGCACGTATCCTTGACCTTAATGATACACAGACAGACATCCTGACTGTTATATTCAAGATAGCGGATGATGAAGGCTTACTTCTTATAGATACCAAGGACCTTCGTTCCATGCTCCAGTTCGTAAGCGAACATGCGAGGGATTACAGCAGGCAGTACGGTAACATGTCGGCCACAAGTATCGCAGCCATCATGAGAGCTGTTATAGCTCTTGAGACCGAAGGCGGCGAAGGCTTTGTAGGCGAACCCGCACTCAATATCCGTGACTGGCTGGCTACCGATTACAACGGTAAGGGCATGATCCAGATCCTTGACTGCCAGAAGCTTATCCTTCATCCCAAGATGTATTCGACATTCCTTCTCTGGCTGATGTCCGAGCTGTATGAGATGCTGCCCGAGGTAGGAGATTTGGACAGGCCCCGTATGGTCTTCTTCTTTGATGAAGCACATATGCTGTTTAATTCGGCATCAAAGGCACTTTTGGCGAAGATAGAACAGGTAGTAAAGCTTATCCGTTCAAAGGGCGTGGGCATCTACTTTATCACACAGAATCCGAAGGATATCCCGGACGGTGTGCTTGCACAGTTAGGAAATAAGGTACAGCATGCACTCCGTGCGTACACCCCTGCAGACCAGAAGGGCTTAAAGGCAGCAGCTTCATCCTTCAGGGAAAACCCCGAGTTCGATACATATACCACACTTCAGGAGCTCGGTACCGGTGAAGCACTTGTATCGGTACTTGATGAAAAGGGTATCCCTACCATAGTTAAGCGTGCGAAGATACTTCCTCCGCAGAGCTACATGGGTATGATAGATGACGGTGAACGTGACAGACAGATCAATGCCTGCACATTGTTTATGAAGTATTCCGATACCTATGACAGGGATTCGGCATATGAGTTCTTCCAGAGGCTTAACATCGAACAGCAGGAAGCAGCCGAGGCAGCATTTGCCGAACAGCAGAGATTAAAGGATGAAGAGCTTGCCCGTAAGCAGGCTGAAAAGGAAGAAGCCTTAAGGTTAAAGGAAGAGGAACGTCAGGCACGTGAACAGCAAAGAGCAGACGAACGTGCTGCCCGTGAACAGGCAAGGCTTGACGAAAGATACTATAAAGAGCAGTTAAAGGCTCAGGAAAAGGCCTTTAAGGAACAGCAAAAGGCACAGGAGAAGCTGCTCAAGGAACAGCAGAAGCAGAAAGACAGAAAGGACCGTGCGGTTAAGCAGGCGATAAAGGGCACTGCTTCAGCAGCTACAGGCACCATCGGACGTGAGATCGGTAACAGCTTAGGCTCACAGTTCGGAAAATTCGGCAAGAAGCTCGGCGGCAACGTGGGCGCTTCGCTCGGACGTGGTATCATAGGAACGCTTTTTGCAAAGTAATTATAAATAACAAAAGGAAAATACTGGAGGATATCATGAATAAATTTGTTAAGAAGGCTTTATGTATCGTTATGGCACTGGTACTGACCATGTCACTCTGTGCGTGCAGCTCAGACCCCAACTGCGGCAGCTACGTATGCAAGACCGTTACGGTAGGCGACATTACCGTGAATGTAAATGAAGCTTTTGTCAACGGAGCAAGCATGGAGCTTAAGCAGGCCGGTGCATGTAATGTTGTACTTGACGGAAAAACATATGAAGGCTCATGGAAGAGCGAAGGCAGCCAGGTTACCATCACTCTTGAAGAAGAACCTTCTGTCGGAACTATCAGCGGCAATACCATCAGCATTGATATTTTCGATATCGGTATGACACTCATTTTTGAGAAGAATTGATAAGGAGTAAAAAGAAATGGACAGAGTAAGAAGCAGATATGCTCCTTCCCCTACGGGAAAGATGCATGTCGGGAATCTCCGTACCGCTCTGTATGAGTTTTTGATCGCAAAGCATGCGGGAGGAGATTTCATTTTAAGAATAGAGGACACTGACCAGGGAAGACTGGTTGAGGGATCGGTAGATATTATCTACAAGACCTTGGCGGAGGCAGGCATCATACATGATGAGGGCCCCGACAAGGACAAGGGCTACGGCCCTTACGTACAGAGCGAGAGAGTAAAATCGGGACTCTATATGGAGTATGCGAAAAAGCTCGTAGAGCAGGGAGATGCCTACTACTGCTTCTGTACAAAGGAGAGACTTGAGACATTAAAAACAGAGGTGAACGGCGAGACCATCACACATTATGACAAGCATTGCTTATCACTCTCCAAAGAGGAGGTTGAGGCAAAGCTTGCAGCCGGTGAGCCTTTCGTTATCAGACAGAACATCCCGAGAGAAGGCACCACGACATTTACCGATGCCAACTATGGTGAGGTTACGATCAACAACTCCGAGATGGACGACCAGATACTTATCAAGTCGGACGGCTTCCCTACATACAATTTTGCAAACGTAGTCGATGACCACCTGATGAAGATAAGCCATGTAGTAAGAGGTAATGAGTACATTACATCCACTCCCAAGTACACGAGACTTTATAAGGCATTCGGATGGGAGGAGCCCACATATGTGCATCTGCCCCTGATCACCAACGAGGAGCATCAGAAGTTATCAAAGCGTAGCGGACATTCCTCGTTTGAGGACCTGATCGAGCAGGGCTTTGTGGCCGAGGCGATAGTAAACTTTGTAGCACTCCTCGGCTGGAGCGGGCCGGATAACCGCGAGATATTCTCGCTGGATGAGCTCATAGAGCTTTTTGATTACACTCACATCAATAAGGCTCCTTCGGTATTTGACATGGTGAAACTCCGCTGGATGAACGGTGAGTACTTAAAGGCCATGGACAACGAGAAGTACTACAAGCTGGCACTTCCTTATATCGATAAGGTCATCACTAAGCCTTATGATAAGAAAAAGATCGCGGATCTCGTAAAAACACGTATCGAGACATTGTGTGACATAGCCGAGAAGATAGATTTCTTCGAGGAGCTGCCGGAGTACGATACAGAGATGTATACCCACAAGAAGATGAAGACCAATTCCGAGAACTCTCTTGAGTCTTTAAAAGACTTACTTCCGAGGCTCGAGGCACTTGATGATTTCACCATAGACGGTATACAGGCACTTGTGCAAGCGTATGTAGAGGAGAAAGGCATTAAGAACGGTATAGCGCTTTGGCCTCTCCGTACCGCAGTATCGGGCAAGCAGATGACTCCCGGCGGTGCATACGAGATCATGGAGATCTTAGGTAAGACAGAGTCACTTAACAGGATACGCAAGGGTATTTCCCTTCTGGAAGGTTAAAAGGAGAGAAATCCCATAGATGAATTTCAACAAAGAACAATCTTTAGCTGTAAAGCATTTTTCGGGGCCCTGCATGATACTTGCGGGCCCCGGTTCAGGAAAGACCACGGTTATAGCAAACCGTATAAGGAATCTTACGGAGGAATACGAAGTTCCTCCGGAGAAGATACTGGTCATCACATTTACCCGGACTGCCGCAGAGGAGATGAAGGAACGGTACAGAGTCCTTACAGGCGGTGAGCAGGGAGTAGCATTCGGAACATTCCATGCCCTGTTTTTTAAGATAATCAGGTATGCATATCGCTACGATTCTTCCAATATTTTAACTGAAGAGGAAAGGACACGGTTCTTGAAAGATGCCGCTGCAAAAGCAGGGGCTGAAAACGCATCGGACGGTGATTTTATTTTTGCGCTCTCAAATGAGATAGGACGCATAAAAAACAGCGGCGGGGACCTTGCAAAATATAAAACCCGCAGCGTCATCACGGATAAAAAGCAGTTTGAAGGGATATATGCTGAGTTTGAACGTATCCTCCGTGCGGAAAAGAAGCTGGACTTTGATGACATGATGCTGCTGTGCCTGAAGCTTTTTAAGGAGCATCCGGAGGTCTTAAGCTATTGGCAGGGGATATATGAGTATATATTGATAGATGAGTTTCAGGACATATGCCCTTTGCAGTACGAGCTGATAAAGCTCATAGCGGAGCCTCATAAAAATATATTTGTGGTCGGGGATGACGACCAGAGCATATATGCCTTCCGCGGGGCAAGTCCCGAGATGATGTTTGACTTTGAAAAGGACTATAAAAAGGTGCCCGGATACGAGCGGATAACGCTGGGAGTAAATTACAGATGTTCTCCGGAGATAGTGGAATGCTCGTCGCGTCTTATAGCTCATAATAAAAAGAGGTTTAAAAAGGAGCTTAAATCGGGCAGGGGCGGGCTCTTCAAAGGAATTTTTAAGACAGATACCGTGATATACAGGGGATTTCAGGATGTGGGCAAGGAGTTCTCGTATGCGGTAAACATGATAGAAAACCTGATAGCCCGCGGCATCGATGCTTCCGAAATAGCGGTGCTTTACCGTGTAAATACCCAGCCCGGCATGCTGGTGAGCAGGCTCAAAGAACGGAACATTAAGTTTGTGATAAAGGATTCGGTCCCGAATATCTATGAGCACTGGGTGGCTCAGAATATATTCGCGTATATAGAACTGGCAGGGATGACGGGAAACGCAGCCGGTACTGATATGCAGCAGGTATCCGTGGCAGCGAGTAAAACGGCAGAGGAGGGAACCGGGAGAAAAAGTACATGGAGGGACCTCTTCCTGCAGATTGCCAACCGTCCGACTCGTTACCTGCGCAGGGAGTCCCTGCGCCGCGCGGACTTGTCATTTGAATCCCTCTACAAAGAAAATGCCGATAAATCCTATGTCAGGGAGAGACTTGATAAATTGAAGTATGATCTTACCATGCTTTCAAAACTTCCGCCCAAGGCAGCGGTGGGTTACATACGTAAGGCAATAGGCTATGATGAGTTTTTAAGGAAGTATGCGGAAGACAGGCTGCTTGACGGAGACGGACTGTTTGACATACTTAACGAGATTGAGGCATCGGCAGCGGAGTTTGCGACATATGCCGACTGGAAAAAGCATATAGAGGAATACACTGAGGCTCTTCGCCGCAGGTCATCCGAAAAAAAAGAGAAGGAGACAGGTGTGGGGCTGCTCACCTTTCATTCGGCGAAGGGGATGGAGTTTGATACAGTATTTGTGATAGATGCGAGTGAGGATTATACCCCGTATTGGCAGGCAGCCACGTCAGCTGAGATAGAGGAGGAGCGCAGGATGTTCTATGTGGCGCTTACCCGTGCGAAGAACCGCCTGTTTGTCCTGCATGCGGATGACAGGTTCGGTAAGAAGAGGGAGCCTTCGAGATTTTTAAAGGAAGCCCGGCTTTTATAGTGAAATGTCAAAATAAGATTTGTCAGATTTAATAATTTTTAAATAAATATAAAAAATTGTTTTACTTTTTTTTGTAATATGCTATAATATACTTGCAATTGTTTTATAGTTTTAAAAAATTGAAATATTACAGGAGGGTTTACAATGGCTTTTTGTCCTTCATGCGGAAAAGTACTTCCGCCTAACGGCGTTTGCGAATGTGGATATACCGCAGCAGCACCCGCACCTCAGAACAATGGCCAGGCAGGAGCTCCCGGTGCTGCAGGTTCAGCAGGTTCGGGCGCATTCGGCGAGGCTGTCAATGTTTTTGTAGGTGCATTTAAGAATCCCGCTACCAACAGTCAGGGAGTATTTACAGGTAAGATTTCTCCCACAGCAGGTTTTATACTTGGCGGATTATATTGCTTGGGATTATGGCTTACGCTGACACTTATGTTGCTTGGGCTTGGCATGAAATTTTTACCTTGTATGTTGTTTGGTTTACTCGGTGCAGTTGTTTTCATCATTATAAGATTTATTTCATCAATTCTTATTTATGCACTTAGTAAGAACAACGCTGTAAATGTACCTAAGATATTTGCTGCACAGTGTGTTGATACGGTTATTCCCGGATGCGTTCTTTTACTTGGAGCACTTTTCGGATTCATTACTGTGTACTTTGCAGTATTTTTCTTTATTATTTATTTCAGCATTATTCTTTATCAACAGGTTGATATACTTAAAAAACTTGCAGGAAATATTAATGCAAATAAGATGTTTATTAAGTTTTCACTCTTTGTTTTATGGTTAGCATTTATTGGTACAATCTGCTATCGGAGGACTGAATTATGAAAACAAAGATTGGTATTTCTGCCGGCGCTTACGCAGCAATGATGTTCCTTTTAGCACTTTACGGAGGATATACTCCCCTTCTTATCGGTGCAGGCTTCGTTCTTATATTCGAGAGCAATGACTGGCTTAAGGCTACCGTTGTTAAGGCATTCGTTCTTGCATTGTGCTTCTCACTTTGCAGCACTATCCTTGACATCATTCCTGACCTTCTCGGCATCATCAACAACTGGGCAGGAGTATTTAACGGCAATATTAACTTCAGCAAGTTAAATCAGATCATCAATGCACTCTGGTCTATCATTTCTTTCTGCAAGACCATCCTTTTCCTTATCCTTGCTCTTATGGCATTAAAGATGAAGACCATCGCTATCGGTTTTGTTGACAAGTTCGTTGAGAAGCACCTTTCAGCAGGCCAGGGACAGTAATTATTACTGATCACAATTAAATAAACCATAATAGTTCCGTATCGAAATGTGATATACTTTTCGGTACGGAATTTTTATGCTTTTTTACGATGTTTTCGGGTATTTGCAGGGGGAAAAATCCTTCTTGCGTTTTTCGGGAATCTATGCTATACTTCTAAAGATTGTGAATATCTTTTTGAAGATAAGAATTAGGAGGAACGACATGAACGTAAAGACAGAAGATTTAGGAAAGAACAGTTTTAAGCTTACTATCGAGGTAGAGGCTGAGAAGTTTGCAGACGCATATAATCAGGCTTACCAGAAGAATAAGAATAAGATCCAGTTACAGGGCTTCAGAAAGGGTAAGGCTCCGCTTGCACTTATCGAGAAAGTATACGGACCTTCAGTATTTTATGAGGATGCGGCTGATATAGCCATTAACGATACATATGCAGATGCAGCGGAAGAGAGCGGACTTGAGATCGTTTCCCGTCCCGAGATCGACCTTGTAAAGATCGAGAAGGGTTCAGAGTTCATCTACACAGCAGTTGTAGCAGTTAAGCCCGAAGTTAAGCTCGGAACCTACAAGGGTGTAGAGGTTGAAAAGCATGAGGCAGAGGTTACCGATGCAGAGGTTGATGCTGAGATCGAGAAGTACAGAGACCAGAATGCAAGAAGCATCACTATCGAGGACCAGCCTGTTCAGGATAAGGATATCATCAAGCTTGATTATGAGGGCAGTGTTGACGGTGTTCCTTTCGAGGGTGGCAAGGCTGAGAACGCAGAGCTTGTGATCGGTTCACATACATTTATCGACAATTTCGAAGAGCAGCTCATCGGTATGAACATCGGTGACGAGAAGGAGATCAACGTTACCTTCCCCGAGCAGTATCATGCAGAGAACTTAAAGGGCAAGGCAGCAGTATTTAAGTGCAAGATCAATGCCATCACACGTAAGGAGCTTCCTGAGGCTGATGACGAGTTTGCACAGGAGATTTCAGAGTTTGATACCCTTGCCGAGTTCAAAGAGGATATCAAGAAAAAGCTGTTAGAGAGCAAGGAAAAGGAATTAAAGCAGGCTAAAGAGGACGAGGTACTTGCAAAGGTTATCGAGACATCGGAGATGGATATCCCGGATGCTATGGTAGAGAATGAGGCACGTCAGATGGCAGAGGATTTCGCACAGAGACTTCAGTACCAGGGTATGCCTTTTGAGCAGTATCTTAAGTACAGCGGTATGACAGCACAGCAGTTTGTAGATCAGACAAAGCCTCAGGCATTAAAGAGAGTTCAGGCAAGACTTGTTCTTGAAGCTATCGTTGATGCTGAGAAGATCGAGACCAGCGATGAGGAAGTAGATCAGGAATTCACCACCATGGCAGAGCAGTACAAGATGGAAAAGGACAAGATCAGAGAACTTATCGTAGGTAAAGAGCTTGAGAACATGAAGCGCAATATCGCAGTAGGAAAGGCAGCAGACCTTATCCGCGAGGCAGCTATCGAAAAGTAATCCTTAAGAAGTAATTGGAGGTTTATATGAGTTTAGTACCTTATGTTATAGAGCAGACGAGCCGCGGCGAGCGTTCGTATGACATTTATTCGA
>CACYIR010000089.1 GCA_902774525.1 uncultured Lachnospiraceae bacterium | reverse complement strand
ATATCCCAACAAAGCCAATTCAAAGGATGCGGTTTATTTCGGCTCCCAGATGTATATTTCATTCGGATATTTTAACGGAAGCAGATATGTGGAAAAGGAAATAGATTTCGACAAGGATAAGGTGGAACTTCAGTTTCAGCGTTATGAACCGAACCCCAAAAAGAGACCTTTTTCCTACCAGCTTAAAAACATCAAGCATATAGCCCAGTCCGAATCGGGTTATTCCATGGCCGACTATTATGCATTCATGGATATAGACACATACAGGTCGCTGTATGAGAAATATGCAAATACATTAAAGCTTAATGACAGAAAGCAAGCCTTAGAAGAATTAAACAAGTACCAGAATATCATGATAAATGTCGATAACATGAACAATGTTACCGATGTTCAGGATGAGATAGAAAAGCTCGGATTAAAGTCTGAAAGTGAGATGCAGTATATAAAGCCCATGCAGGATACTGCCAAGATGTTAGAGCTGATCTTAGGTGCCATCGGTGGGGTAGCCATGCTGGTATCAGCTATCAATATAGCAAATACCATGATCATGTCCATCTATGAGCGTACACGTGAGATCGGTATCATGAAGGTGCTCGGCTGTAAGGTAGGAGATGTTAAAAAACTTTTCTTATTTGAGGCTGGACTTATAGGCTTCATCGGTGGTACAATAGGTGTAGGCTTAAGCTATATTGTATCATGGCTCATGAATAAGTACGGAAGTGATATATTCTCCGGACTTATGGGAGGCGGTTATTATGGTGGAGAGAGCAGTGGTGCACCCATGTCTGTCATCCCCATATGGCTTCCTTTCTTTGCAGCAGGCTTCGGAATCCTGGAAGGACTTGTATCCGGATTCTTCCCTGCACTCAGAGCTACCAGAATTTCTGCCATTGAGGCTATGAAGAACGAGTAATCTGTTATGGAAAAAACAAAACTGTTCCGTAAAAATGATATAATTATAGTCTTAGTCCTGTTGTCCCTAGCGGCAGCAGGACTTTTTGTGTTTCGTTTAACACATATGGGAGAAGGCAGAAAAGTGCGTGTAACAGTGGACGGGGAGCTGTTCGGAGAGTATGACTTGGGGACGAAAGACACAGAGGATGACCTTCCGGCATTTGATGCGGTAGCAGGAGGTCAGGGTACAGGAAAAAACAGTGATGATACATGTAAGGATACTTCGGCCGGAAAAGAGAATGTACAGAGGATAGAGATCCCGGGTAAGGTCGGGAAGTGCATACTCGTCATATCCGACGGGAAAGCGGACATGGAATCGGCAGACTGTCCCAACCAGATATGTGTACACCACAGTGCGATATCGCATACCGGAGAGACCATAGTATGTCTGCCTAACAGGGTAGTCATTGAGGTGGTTGAATAACAAAGATACAATTATTCAGAAAGGAGGCACCATGAAAAAGAACGGTACGTACCGCTTAGCCCTTGCGGGGATGCTTACGGCGGCAATGTTTATAATAGGATATGTGGAGAGCCTCCTTCCGGCATTTTTTGCGGTACCGGGTATCAAGCCGGGATTTGCGAATATACCGGTCATGATAGCTATACATATCTTAGGCTGGAAGATAGCAGCAGCCATGTCTTTTACAAGGATAGTTCTTTCAGGATTTACCTTTACCGGGCTATATGCCGCACTTTTCAAGAAAACAGGCAAGTTCTCCGTCACAGGTATCAGTATAGCGGGCGGTGCAGCACACAATACGGGACAGATCATAGTGGCTGTGCTCACTCTGGGTAAAGCGGTATTATATTATTTCCCGGTGCTTATTATATCCGGTATAGCAGCAGGTATCCTTACAGGTATCGTGACGGGAGTTATCCTTAAGATATTTGGCGGAAAACTTCCCGATATTTATTGATTTTTATGCCAATCCGTGGTATGCTTAAAAGTGAACGCAATTTGGATTTTAACGGAAAAATTCATATATTTACGGAGGAGAAAAAACTTGAAAAAGTACAGGGTATTATTAGGGTTTGTGTTGGCACTTGTAATGGCAGTCATCCTTTGTCCGTTCTATACGGATGTCCAGGCGGCAAAGAAGGTAAAGCTCAATGCCACTGAAGCAACAGTACAGCTTGGAGATTCATATAAGCTGACTCTTAAAAATGCAGAAGGTACCGTGAAGTGGGTATCTAAAAACAAGAAGATCGCAACAGTTGCGGACAATGGTCTGGTAACAGCGGTTGCATCCGGTAAGGTAAAGGTATATGCCGAGTATTCCGGAAAAAAATATGTATGTACGGTTACCGTTCCCAAGGTAAAGCTCAACAAGACCGAAGTCGAACTTAAGGACGGCAAGAGCTTTAAACTGAAGCTTAAAGGTGCCAAGGCAGTATCATACTCGTCTTCCGACAAAGCTGTAGCTACCGTATCCAAGAAGGGTACCGTTAAGGGCTTCCATCTGGGAGATACCATAATCACTGTTAAGGATGCTTCGGGAAATGAATATAAATGTTATGTGACCGTAGTCCTCGACGAGGAAGGACATGTACATACTCCGGTATTTGATTTCGGATATGCTTCCACATGTACTGTACCCGGACTTTCCAACGGTACACACTGTGAGGTCTGCGGAGCGGTTATCACTGCCAGAGAGCCCCTGCCTCTTAAGCCTCATACATATGATGAAAACTATACGTGTACAGTCTGCGGAGCCATCGATCCCAATAAGCCCCACGAGCATACACTTGTAAGCGATAAAAAGGATCCCACATGTACCGAAGCCGGTTATACCGAGACAGTATTCTGCTCCACCTGCGGCGAAGTGCTTATGAAGAAAACTGAGCTCAAGGCATTAGGCCATGATTTCCAGGGCGGCGTATGTACCAGATGCGGAGTAAGATGCGGCGTGGATATCCCTCATGACTTAGTAACCGAAAAGGGCAAGGCACCTACATGTGTTGAGGCCGGCTATACCGAGGCCGTATACTGCAAGGCTTGCGGACATATCGAGAAGATGTCCGATATCATCCCTCCTTTAGGACATGAGTATGACGGAGGAGCCCAGTGTATCAGATGTACCGCCGACCTTAACGGTCATGTTCATAACTGGGTATATGAAAAGAGAGTAGAGCCTACATGTCAGGAACCCGGTATGACAGAAGGAAGATATTGCAAGGACTGCGGTTACAGAGAGTACGAGAGACAGTTCATCAAGAGAGTACCTCATCAATATGTGAACGGAAAATGTAAGTGGTGCAATAAGAAAGAAGACGAGTAAAAAAGTGCTTGCATTCTTGAAAATTTTATGGTAATATACTTCCTCGTGATATAATATTTTCCTTGCTTCCATTTGATGGGAAGCCAGAGACCAAAAGGAGGTGCATGAAACTATGAACAAGTACGAGTTAGCGTTAGTTGTCAATGCAAAGATCGAGGATGAAGCCAGAGAGGCAGTCGTAGCTTCCGTTAAGGAAATCGTTGCGAATGCAGGCGGCCAGAACATCGAAGTGATCGATGGCGGACGTAAGAAGTTGGCTTATGATATCCAGAAGATGTCTGAAGGTAACTACTACTTCATTCAATTCGACGCTGAGCCCGCTGCTCCCGCTGATATTGAACAGAGAGTTCGTATCAAGGACAATGTACTCAGATTCTTATGCGTTAGACGGGACGAGGAATAATTAGGAGGTCCTATGAATAAAGTTATAATGATGGGTAGACTTACCCGTGATCCTGAGATCCGTTACGGACAGGGTGCAAACGGTACTGTAGTCGGAAGATTTAGTATAGCAGTTGATCGCCGTTTCAAACGTGAAGGCGAGCCTGATGCAGATTTCTTCGATTGTACTACATTTGGAAAACAGGCTGAGTTTGTTGAGAAGTACCTTAAAAAAGGAACAAAGATTGTTCTTGAAGGTTCAGTTCAAAACAATAACTATACCAACAAAGATGGTCAGAAAGTATACGGAACACGTATCGTGGTAGATAATTTAGAGTTTGCTGAGAGCAAAGCTGCTTCAGAGAATTCAGGTTATACCGGAGGCCAGTCATCTTACGGCAGCCAGCCCGCTCCCGCACCTTCAGGCGCACAGGACGGTTTCATGGATATTCCCAGTGAGATCGAAGAAGAGTTACCCTTCACTTGAAACTGACTGTTGAGATGAATTGAATAAGGAGGTAGCGGCAATGCCCTATACTAAGAACAATGGCAAGGAGCAGAACGACAAGGATGCTTCTTTAAAGAAGAAAGTAATTCGCAGAAGAAAGAAAGTATGTGCTTTCTGTGCAGATAAGACAAACGGCGGTATCGATTACAAGGATGGCAACAAGCTTAAGAGATTTATCTCTGAGCGCGGCAAGATCCTTCCCCGCAGAATCACAGGAACATGCGCAGAGCATCAGAGAGCAGTGACAGTAGCTGTTAAGCGTGCTCGTCAGCTTGCAATTCTTCCTTATGTTTGCGAATAATTGAACATTACGACTAACTGCACCGGATGGGAGACCTTCCGGTGTATTTTTTTGCCGGATTATCAAGAATACGTTGTGATTGTACTGGGAATATGTTATAATTACTCTGTATGAGTGTTTTTCGAAACCTGCAGGATCGATACGGAAGGGTGAAGTGTGACGGTATGCTCGATATTATAAAAAAATACCTCTCGAAAGGTTTCATATATGCTGTGGCTTCATCACCCTTAAAGAGCACGGATGAGGAAGCCTTAAATAAGTATGCCTTAAAGGACTGCTCAAAGGTAAAGATCAAGCCCGTCCTTCTTAAGGGCAAGCCGGTATATCAGGTTACAAGGACAGTGGGACCGAAGGAACTCCATGAGAACCTGGAGAGGGAAGAAGCAGCAGAGCTCCTTGCAGGTATCGCCGGACATCCGTATAAGAATGTCGAGGTTGTAAACGGAAATGACAAGCTGAGCCTGCTTGCCAATAAAAAGGGAGAAGTAACCGTAAAAGAGCATAAAGGAACAAAAGGCAATCCCGAAGTGCGCAGCAGTGCGGCAAAAGCTGATAATGCTTCAGGCGGCATTGACTGGGTAACTCCGGCTATGGCTCACAACAGACAGAAGCAATATCTCATGCCTGAAGGCACACCCCTGCCGTTCTTAGTGGAGCTGGGAGTCATGACTCCTGCCGGTAAGGTCATAGCATCAAAGTATGATAAGTTTAAGCAGATAAACAGATACCTGGAGTTTATAGATGACATAGTACCCGCACTTCCTAAGGGAAGGACGGTCAATATCGTCGATTCGGCTGCGGAAAGTCGTATCTTACATTTGCCATGTATTACCTGTTGGTCAGTGTAAAAGGACTGGATGTACAGATTACGGGACTTGATCTTAAAAAGGATGTTATCGCAAACTGTAACGCACTTGCAAAAAAATGCGGATATGACAGACTTAATTTCCTGCACGGGGATATAGCACGTTACGAGTCGGAAGACGGAAAGCACCCGGATATGGTGGTGACCTTACACGCCTGTGACACTGCTACCGACTATGCCTTGGAGAAGGCGGTAAAATGGGGAGCATCGGTCATCATGTGTGTACCTTGCTGCCAGCATGAGTTAAACAAGCAGATAGAGTGTGACATACTTTCACCCGTCATGAAATACGGACTGCTTAAGGAGAGATTTGCGGCACTCCTTACCGACGGCTTAAGGGCAGAGATGCTCGAGGAGTCAGGCTACAAGACGCAGATACTCGAGTTTATAGATATGGAGCATACTCCCAAGAATATACTTATAAGAGCGGTAAAGAGGAAAACGGGCAATTCCGTAAAAACGGATTTTGAAAAGACTGCGGAATTTATGCATGCGGAACCCACATTACAGAAGCTCCTTTTTGATAAAGAAAAGAAATAACAATGAACAATAAAATGAAAACAAAACCAAAACACAGAGTCAGATTTATATATAAGTTTCTGCTGGTGCTGTCGGTTTTCTTTGCTTCGCTGGTGTTTTTCAGCAGCGGCATAAAGGAAAGCATCTTCGATAACGAAAAGCAGACGGTTACCATGAAGGAGGCGTCATTTCCCCTTATCTCCATGGAGGTGGAGGGCATAGAGATGAACCTTATGCATGGATATGCGGCCAACCTTGACAGTAAAGTCATAAGGGACTGCATCATCCCGGTGACCGGCGAAAGAAGCTTTACGGTAAACATAGATGAGAGAGGCAGCAATGTAAAAAAGCTGAAATACCAGATATTTAACATAGACGGAAGACAGAAGGAAGAGGACAGCTTCACGATACTCGAAGACGGGGAAGGAAAGAAGAACCAGAAGATATCTTTGAAGGAGACCTATGAGACCGGTTCCGAGTATATCCTGAAGCTGACGCTCATCACCAATACAAGTAAGAGAATATATTATTATTCCCGTATCAAGATGTACGATCAGGGAAGACTAAAGGATAAGATAGATTTCATCCTGAACTTCCATAAGACACTTTTAGATCCGAACGGCAGGCGTGCCGAGGCGCTCATGGACTGGCTGGAGCCGTCCAGAGCCACTGACATTTCCACATTTGCACATGTAGGTATAAAGTCAAGGCTTAACATGGTATCGTACGGAAGCCTGAACCCTAAGGTAGTATATGAGCAGGTACCGACCGTTACGGAGTTCTATGAGAACTACGCATCGGTAAGGATAGACTATATATTGAGCGTCGATACCGAGACAGGCACTGAGTATTACAGGGCGGAAGAAGATTACCGTATAGGCCTTAAGGGTGACAGGACCTACCTGTATAACTACGAGAGAAGTATGGAGGAGCTGTTTGACATCAAGCAGTTCTCGTTGGAGAATAACGAGTTTAAGCTTGGTATCTGCGAGCCGGATGCGGCTTCCACAGCGATCAGTCCCAACGGAAAATACGTGGCATTTGTATATGGCGGCGAGCTCATCGTATATGATACAGAAGAGTTTTCGGCTGCACTCGCCTTCTCACTTTCAAACGGCGAGGAAGATTATATTACCGAGCTTCACAGAAATCATGACATCAAGATCTTAAGAGTCAGGGATGACGGCGGCGTGGACTTCTACGTGAGCGGATATATGAGCTCGGGCGAGTATGAAGGCAGAGTCGGTGTCGTACTTTATGACTACAGCTTTACGGAAAATGTCCGCGAGGAAAAGATGTTCATGCCGATAAACAGCGCCGGACAGATACTTAAGGCGGACTTGTCGGAATTCACTTTCTTAGGTGACAGGCAGATATTCTATTTCTCGATATACGGAAATATATATTCATACAACCTGGCTTCCGCAAAGCTTGAGACGGTAGCATCGGATATAGACGGCGGTGAGCCTCTGTATTTTGAAGATGAAAAATATATCGCATGGGCCGACAGGGCAGGTGAAGGAGCGGAAGAAGTGATACATATCCTTCATCTTGATACCGGGGAAGAGCATGAGATCAGGTCCCCTTACGGCGCCATCCGCCTTTTGGGGAAGATCAACAACAATATCATCTACGGACTCGGCAATCCTAAAGATGCGGTACGCGGAAAGGACGGAAGCCTGTTCCAGCCTTACTACAGGATGGTCATAGCCGACGGATCCGCCAAGGTATTAAAAAGCTACGAAGAGGAAGATCTGTTTATATCCGGTATAGAGATAGGAGAAAATATCATCACTATTCAGCGTGTCCGTTTTAATGAGGAAAAGAACGAATATAAAGAGGCGGACAGCGATACTATCCTTAACAATCCGGAGGAAAAGAGAAGCCCCGTACCTATCGTGAAACGTACATCCGAAAGGATGCTTACGGAATATTATGTAGGACTTCCGGGAGATAAGAAGCCTGCGGCTGTACCTGAGATAAAAACTGCGGCGATAAGGGTATTAAACCGCGATACCACGGCCAGACTTCCCGACCCGAAGGTGGAAAACAGCTGTTATTATGCTTATTCGTTCGGAAAGGTGGTAGCTGCTGACGAAGATGCGACCGAAGTGATACAGGTGGCCGACAAGGGAGTCGGTACCGTGATCAACCGTGAGGGTAAGCTCATATGGGAGAGAGGTATCAAGACTGCCAGGACAGACTTAACGACTGTCAAGGGTGTAAAGGCTTCGGGAGATATCACATCAGCCGAGGCAGCTATGCAGACTATAGCAGGATTCAGGGAGCTTGAGTTTGATACACTCGGCTTTGATCCTGAAAAAGGAAGTATATTCGAGTATCTGAATAAGAACATGAAGCCCTCGATAGTGGATATGACGGGCTCGACGCTGGATCAGGTACTTTACTCCGTATACCGCAAGCATCCGGTCATAGCCATAAGGGGTAACGGCACCGCATGCGTGATCGTGGCATACGACCAGACAAGCATCACCTTGTACGACCCGGTAAAGGGCGACAGGGTAAAGGTC
>CACYIR010000088.1:2624-10947 GCA_902774525.1 uncultured Lachnospiraceae bacterium | reverse complement strand
ACATGTACGCTCCTTATCAGCTGGCTCGGTGCCAACATGATCATCAACAGCGATATCATCAATCCCGAGCTTACCTTAGGCGATCTTACCGCACTACTTTCTTACTGCATGAGTATCCTGATGAGTCTTATGATGTTCTCTATGATATTCATCATGCTCACCATGAGTGCCGCAAGTATGAAGCGTATCAATGAAGTGCTTACGGAAGAGCCCGATATCGTTAATCCCGAAAACCCCATCATGGAGGTTAAGGACGGAAGCATAGTATTTAAGAATGTTAACTTCCGTTATAACAAGGATGGTAAGGAAAATGTACTTACCAATATAAATATCAACATCGAATCCGGCGAAACGATCGGTATCATAGGCGGAACGGGCAGTGCAAAGTCCACTCTCGTTAACCTTATCAGCCGTCTGTATGATGTTAATGACGGTACCGTTTTCGTAGGCGGAGTAGATGTCAGAGACTACGACCTTGAAGTCTTAAGAGACGAAGTAAGCGTAGTGCTCCAGAAAAATGTCCTTTTCTCAGGAACTATTATGGATAACCTTCGCTGGGGTGTCAGAAAGAATGTGGGTAAAGATGCTCGCGAAGAGACACCCCAGGAGAAGGCGGAAATCGAGGCTGAGTGCATAAGAGCCTGCAAGTTGGCCTGTGCAGATGAGTTTATCGAGAAGATGCCTGATAAGTATGAGACACATATAGAGCAGGGCGGAACGAACGTATCCGGCGGACAGAAGCAGAGATTATGTATTGCGAGAGCCCTGGTAAAGAAGCCTAAGATCCTGATACTCGATGACAGTACGAGTGCCGTAGATACCGCTACCGATGCAAAGATACGTAAGGCATTTGCAGAGGAGATACCGGGTACCACGAAGCTCATCATAGCACAGCGTATCTCGAGCGTCATGAACGCCGACAGGATCATCGTCATGGAAGACGGTAAGATAAACGGCTTCGGTACACATGAAGAATTGTTAAAGAACAACACCATCTACCGCGATGTTTACGAATCACAGACAGGCGGCAACGGAGACTTTGATGAAGGAGGTGAAAAGTAATGCCAGGACCCGGATCAGGACCCAGAATGGGACGTGGGCCTATGCCCAGAGGAATGAAGCCTATGGTCAAGAATCCCGGAAAGATCCTTAAAAGGCTTGTAAAGTACATGGTACTTGATAATCTCGCTTTATGGATCTGTGTATGCTTATGTATCGGCATCACGGTATTCTGTATGACCGTAAAAGGCACACTTTTTACCAGAACGCTTTTGGATATCTATATCCCCGGCATCCAGAAAGGTACTCTTACTTTTGCAGACCTTGCACATGAGATATTGGTAACGGCATGCTTTATCGTTACCGGTATCATCGCCAGCTTTGTACAGGCGAGGATCATGGTCAGGATCACCCAGGGCTTCCAGCGTAAGCTGAGAGATGATATGTTTGAGCATATGGAGTCGCTCCCTATCAGGTATTTTGACAGTCATTCACACGGCGACATCATGTCACTCTATACCAATGACGTTGATACCATGCGACAGATGATATCACAGAGTATACCCCAGTTTTTGAACAGTATTATCACCATCGTGAGCGTTACCATCAGCATGATCACACTTAGTCCGCTCCTTATGTGCGTATCCGTGATCATGATAGCCATCATGCTTATCACCACGAAGAAGATTTCAAGCAAGAGCGGAAAGTACTTCGTAAAGCAGCAGAAGGCAGTCGGTGCGCTTAACGGTTTTGTGGAAGAGATGATGTCCGGACAGAAAGTAGTAAAGGTATTCTGTCATGAGGACGAAAATATAGCGGAATTTGATAAGTTAAACGAAGAGCTTTATGACAGTGCAAATAACGCAAACCGTTTTGCCAACATCATCATGCCCATCAATGCACAGCTCGGTAACGTAAGCTATGTTGTACTCGCTATCGTCGGCGGTGCCATGGCTATAAACGGTGTGGGCGGCTTGGCACTCGGTGCCCTTATCAGTTACCTTACCTTTAACCGCCAGCTCAACATGCCCATCAACCAGATAAGCATGCAGGTTAACTCGATCATCATGGCTTTAGCAGGCGGAGACAGGATCTTCCGTCTTATGGATGAGAAGCCCGAGACAGATGAAGGCTACGTAACTTTAGTAAATGCAAAGAAGGTATATAAGCCCGGCAGTGAGAACAGGGAATATACCATCGAGGAGACCGACGAGCATACAGGTATCTGGGCCTGGAAGCATTTCCACAAGGCAGACGGTACCACTACCTACGTAGAGCTTAAGGGTGATGTGGTATTTGATAATGTGGACTTCGGATATACCGAGGAAAAGATGGTACTTCACGATATCAAGCTTTTTGCCACACCCGGACAGAAGATAGCATTTGTCGGCTCCACCGGTGCCGGAAAGACCACCATCACCAATCTTATCAACCGTTTTTACGATATCCAGGACGGCAAGATCCGTTACGACGGTATCAATGTCAACAAGATAAAGAAGGCAGATCTTCGCCGTTCACTCGGCATAGTACTTCAGGAGACACACCTCTTCACAGGTACCGTTATGGAGAACATCCGTTACGGAAAGCTCGATGCTACCGACGACGAGGTAAAGGCAGCAGCAAAGCTTGCCAATGCTGACAGCTTCATCAGAAGGTTGCCTCAAGGCTACAACACGATGCTTACAGGTGACGGTGCAAACCTTTCACAGGGACAGCGCCAGCTGCTTGCCATCGCACGTGCGGCTATAGCCGATCCTCCCGTACTTATCCTTGATGAGGCTACATCCTCCATCGATACACGTACAGAAAAGCTTGTACAGGAAGGTATGGACAAGCTCATGAAGGGCAGGACCACATTCGTTATCGCCCACAGGCTTTCAACCGTTAAGAACAGCGACTGCATCATGGTACTTGAGCAGGGCCGCATCATCGAGCGCGGTACACATGACGAGCTTATAGAGGAAAAGGGCAAGTATTACCAGCTTTACACAGGAAATCAGATAGCAGGTTAAGAAACTCTTTACTTTTTAAAATTTATGGTATATAATGCAAGTACTAAACCGTACTCTTATAGAGAGGGAAGGAGACTAAAATGGATATTAATGAATTGATGGAGTCGGAAGACCTGACTAAGAATTATGAAATCCAGGATATCAATGCGAACAAGCCCATGGGTATCTTAGCTTACCTCGGACTTTTGGTACTGGTTCCTATTTTTACAGCAAGAGAGTCCAAGTTCGCCATGTTCCATGCTGAACAGGGTCTGATCCTCTGCGTCTTAGCACATGTTGTAGGTATTTTGGCAGCGTTATTCAATCTGATACCTGTAGTCGGTTTTGTATTCAGCATACTTATGGGACTTGTAGGTCTTGTTATACTCGGACTTATGATACTCGGTATTGTTAACTCGGTTAACGGCCTTGCAAAACAGCTTCCCATAGTCGGAAAGTTTACCATATTTAAGCTTCAGTAATTTACAGGTATTATGAACAAACTGATCTTAGGCAATAGAAAAATGCAAAGAATAGGCAGAACAACAATTCTGCTTATTTTTTGCATTATTTTTTTATCCTCCCTGATGCCTTTCGGCGGCGTAAAAGCCGACCTCGCGGAGGACGGATGGCCTAAGGGACCTGAGATAAAAGGTGACGGTGCCATAGTGGTGGATGCCGACACCGGAAATATCCTGTATGAGAAAAATATATATGAAAAGTTCTATCCCGCGAGCACCACGAAGATACTGACGACTCTCGTGGCACTGGAGAACGGAAATCTGGATGATGTCCTCACCGTATCCTATGCGGCGGATAACTATGTATCCAAAACGAGCAGCCGTATGGGACTGACGGAAGGCGAGCAGGTGACCGTGGAGCAGGCTCTGTACGGTATCATGCTGGAGTCCGGTAACGAGGCCACATATGCTGTGGGCGAGCATGTCGGAAAATCCATAGCCGGGTTTATCAAGATGATGAACAGAAAAGCTAAGGAGCTCGGATGCGAGAGGTCACATTTTGCGAACTCACACGGACTTCATGACGACGACCACTACACATGCTGTTATGACTTATCGCTCATAGCCCGTGCGGCATATCAGAATCCCGAGTTTATGAAGATAACGGGCACAGCCTTCTACAATATGCCTGCGACCAATAAGCATGAGGCGAAAATCCTTACCAACCATCACTGGTTCCTGAACGGTACCCAGAAGTATGAGTACGCGACCGGCGGCAAGACCGGAGCTACCACACAGGCCGGGTACGCACTGGTCACATATGCCCGTAAGGACGGAAAAAATCTGATAAGCGTAGTCATGCATGCACCCACATGGGATGATGTATATTCGGACAGCCGCAAGCTGCTCGACTACTGCTTTGACCACTTTGTATCCTACAGGATGGACGAGATAGGAAGGGACGAGCTGGGATTCCCTTCATGTTTTGATTATTCCCCGGCATTCCCCGATCAGGAGGAGCCCATCATCACGATAGCCGGTTCGGGTACGATCATAATACCTGACGGATTTGATATTTCAAGAGCGGAGAAGACCATCACCTACGACAGCTCTTTTGAGCTTGAGCACGGGGACAACAAGATAGGTAAGATCACTTACACCTACGGCTCAAGGACCATAGGCGATACGGATATAGTACTGTATAACGAGGCATATCCTCTTACAAAAAAGGTGTATGCGGAACGCTGGCCTTCATACATGATACCGGTGGATGTGGTATTTGCCGATGTATCCCCGGAGTTACTTGGTAAGCCCGGAGAGAAAGAAGAGAGCCGGCGCCGGTCAAGACTCCTAAAGGAGAATGCCCTTGCCATAGGCATCGGAGCGGGAGTATCGGTATTTATAATCGGCGGAGTGATAGCGCTTATAGCCAGAAAGCTTAGAAAAAGAAGACGAAGATGAGAATATTTGATACACATGCCCATTATGATTCAAGGCAGTTTAAAGAGGACAGGGAAGAGATATTAAGATACATTCATGAAGAACAAGACATATCCGTCGGCAGAATAGTCAATAACGGTGCCGATATGGCCTCTTCATATACTTCTCTAAAGCTGGCGGAGGAGCATGATTTTATATATGCCGCAGTCGGTGTGCATCCGGACTCTGCGGGAGAGCTTATTTTCTTCCCCGAAGGGTATGAGGTATATGAGGATGAAGAAGATTCCGGGACAAACGCAGATACCGGATCAAGTAATAAAAAGGAAACCACGGAACAGGCAGCAGGAAACGAAAGCGTAAGGAGAAAGATCATCCCGGAGGAAGTGTGCAGGAAAAACCGGGAAGAATTAAGGCTGCTTACCGAAAATAGAAAAGTGGTTGCTGTAGGCGAGATAGGGCTTGACTATCACTGGGATGTCTGGCCGAGAGAGATACAGCAGGAAGCATTTAGGTGGCAATGGACGCTGGCGGAAGAGACAGGACTCCCTGTGATCATCCATTCCAGGGATGCTGCTGAAGATACTCTTAAGATGGTGCAGGGGTTTTACTGTGACCGGACTTCCGGTAAAGGCAGCAGCGTAGATAACCGTCATGTAAAAGCCGTCATGCACTGCTACTCTTACAGCGTGGAGCATGCTGAGGAGTACTTAAAACTCGGGCTCATGTTCGGCATAGGCGGAGTGGTCACATTTAAGAATGCGAAGAAACTAAAGGAAGTGGTGGATATGCTTCCTTTGGATAACATAATGCTTGAGACGGACTGCCCTTACATGGCACCCGACCCGTTCAGAGGCAAAAGGAACCATTCGGGATACCTGACCTATGTGGCGGAAAAGATAGCAGAGATAAAAGGCGTGGATGTAAAGAAGGTATACGATGTTACCTGGGATAACGCGGTACGCTTCTTTATGCCTTCCCCTTGAGGGGAAGGTGCCCCGAAGGGGCGGATGAGGTGGAGCGTTAAAGGCTGGAAACCATATGGATAGATCAGGACATAATACAGGAAGGATGACAATACATGGCAACACTCGGGGATCCGAAAAAAACGATAGAGATATTAAATAAATACCATTTTGTGTTCCGCAAGAAGTTCGGTCAGAATTTCCTGATAGATACGCATGTCCTCGACAAGATCATAAGGGCTGCGGAGCTTACAAAGGAGGACTTAGTCCTTGAGATAGGTCCCGGTATAGGTACGCTCACCCAGTATCTGTGCGAGAATGCAAGACAGGTCATAGCCGTCGAGATAGATAAGACGCTCATTCCGATACTTACAGAGGATACCCTGGCAGGTTATGACAACTTTGAGCTGATCAATGATGATATTTTAAAGGTGGATATAAAGAAAATAGTGGAGGAGAAAAACGGCGGAAAACCTATAAAGGTAGTGGCCAACCTTCCCTACTATATCACGACTCCCATAGTTATGTCCCTACTCGAACAGGAGCTTCCGATAGACAGCATCACCGTCATGGTACAGAAGGAAGTGGCGGAGAGGATGCAGGCAGCTCCCGGCACGAAGGACTACGGAGCGCTTTCATTAGCCGTACAATACAGGGCCGAGACCTATATAGCGGCGAATGTTCCGCCCAACTGTTTTATGCCGAGACCCGCAGTAGGTTCATGTGTCATAAGGCTTAAGAAAAAACAGGAGCCGCCGGTAGCCGTAAAGTCCCCGGAGCTTATGTTTAAGCTGATACGTGCCGCATTTACCCAAGGACAAAATAGCTGAAGCCATAAAAGAGGCAGGGCTTGATGAAAACATAAGAGGAGAAGTACTCGGACTTCCTGAATTCGGAAGGCTTGCAGATGTACTTTCACAGTAAGAAAACAGTATAAACGACGTAAATAAGACTATCATCGCAAACAAAAACTGTCATCCTGAGTATTACTCAGAATGACAGTTAATTTTTTATTCCCGGTTAATTTTTTTATTTCTTCCCGTTCTTTTTCATTTCGATCTGCTTGGTCTCACTGTCAGCCTGCTTAGCATCATTTGCTTCCGAGCCTGCAAGAACCGTATTGGTGATGATACCGAGGATAAGAGCGGTAGCTATGGTAGTGATGGTGATGTCACCGAATGTAAGAGATAATCCGCCGATACCTGCGATAAGGATAACAGATGCGGTAAAGAGGTTTCTGTTGATACCGAGGTCAACCTTTTGGAGCATCTTAAGACCGG
Source organism: uncultured Lachnospiraceae bacterium (assembly GCA_902774525.1). GTDB lineage: Bacteria > Bacillota > Clostridia > Lachnospirales > Lachnospiraceae > RUG11977. The sequence goes on along the minus strand of CACYIR010000088.1, from coordinate 3,814 downwards.
ATACGGAGATAAATCCGTACAGGGAGATACATACGCCGCCCATTACACAGGAGGGTATGGAATCGATAAGTGCTACAAGAGGTGTTAAGAATGAGAATATCATACATCCGAATGCAGCGAACAGGATGGTGATGCTTGAAGCATTTCCTGTGATGGCTACACATGCGATGGACTCACCGTATGTGGTGTTGGGGCTGCCGCCGAAGAATGCGCCTGCCATGGAACCGATACCGTCACCAAGAAGGGTATTGCTGAGTCCGGGATCCTTTAAAAGGTCTCTTTCGATGATGGAAGAAAGGTTCTTATGGTCTGCTACATGCTCTGCGAATACTACGAAAGCTACGGGAACATAAGCAGCGAAGATGGTAAGGAAATAGGTGCCTGTAAGCTCTCCGGTACCCTTCAATGCTTCAATGAATGTGAACTTAGGTAACTGGAAGAAGGTTTCGGTTGAAATACTTCCGTCCTTAAGCATGTAATTTGAGAATACATCAAGGTCGATAAGCTTAAGTTCGTTGATATCGGCACAATTGCCTATTATGGTACAGAGAAGTGCTACGGCATATCCTACAGCGATACCGATGATAAAAGGTATGAGCTTCATGGTCTTTTTACCGAAAGATGCACAGAGCATAACGGTGAAAAGAGTGATGAGACCGCAGAGAATAGCTACATAGGGAGAAGCAACTGCGGCACCGTCTATTGCAACGTCACCTTTCTGCAGGTCGCCGACTGCGTTTCCTGCTAAGGAAAGTCCGATGATGGCAACTGTAGGTCCGATAACTACAGGAGGCATGATCTTGTTGATCCATTCAACACCAACAGCTTTTACTACTAAAGCGATAACAACATATACAAGGCCGGCAAGTACCGCACCGAGTATTAATCCCAAGAATCCGAGCTGCATGGACACACCGCCTGCAAAAGCAGTAGCCATAGGCCCTAAGAATGCGAATGAAGAACCTAAGAATACGGGGCTCCTTCCCTTCGTAAATAAAAGATAAACAATGGATCCGGCACCTGCACCGAACATGGCTGCGGCAGGTGTCATACCGTTTCCTACTATCATGGGAACGGCGATGGTAGCTGCCAGGATCGCAAGCATCTGCTGCAGTGCGAGAGTCAACAGTTTCGCGCCCTTCGGCTTGTCTGCTACATCATAAGTAAGTTTCATTTTCTGCCTCCTCGAA
>CACYIR010000088.1:0-2589 GCA_902774525.1 uncultured Lachnospiraceae bacterium | reverse complement strand
ATGATAACATTCTTTAGTATCAAAATCAAGAAATAAGGCACAATTTTTTTAAGAAAATTTTAATAAATTCACAAAAAATTTCTTGATAAAAAAGGGTGGATTCGGATACAATAATAGTATAAAAAATAAGCAGAAAGGACCCGTAAATATGAAGATCATACATTGTGCGGACCTTCACCTTGACTCTAAATTAGAGGCTAATTTATCGAAGGAAAAGGCGAAGCAGAGAAAGGGCGAGATACTTAATACATTTGTCAGGATGATCGACTATGCCGAAAAGGAAAACGCTGAGATCATACTTATAGCCGGGGACCTTTTTGACAGGAACAATATCAGTGCCACGGCGTCAAATACCGTGAAAAATGCTATATATTCCCACCCCGGGATAAGGTTTTATTACTTAAAAGGCAACCATGACAGCGCAGGGATATTTACCAACCCTGAGGATATCCCGGAGAACCTCAGGCTGTTCGATGACCACTGGACCTCGTACCATGAGGCGGACGGCAGGATCACCATATCGGGGGTGGAGCTTTCGGGCAGCAATGCAGGGAGCATATACAATACCTTAGTACTTGATAACAGCACATTTAACATAGTACTTCTTCACGGTCAGGAGGCCGGAAGCACCTCTAAGTCAAAGGATAAAACAGAAGTAATAAACATAAAAGCATTAAAAAACAAGGCGATAGACTACCTTGCCTTAGGACATGTACATGCACCTAAGACAGAAAGGCTCGATGCCCGGGGAGTCTACTGCTATCCGGGATGCTTGGACGGCAGAGGGTTTGATGAGTGCGGAGAGCACGGGTTCATGGTACTAGATGTGGATACCGACACCTTGAAGCTCTCATACGAGTTTATCCCGTTTGCATCAAGGAAGCTGTATACCGTGGAATGCGATGTATCGGGCTGCATATCCTCGGCGGAGATGATATCAAAGGTAGATGAGGCACTCGGGAGCACGGACTGTACCGGTAGCGACCTTATAAAGATAGTCCTTAAGGGAAGTGTAGATATAGACTGCGAAAAGGACCCTGATTACATACTTTCCGCATTCAGTGACAGGTACTTTTTTGCCAAGTTCTATGATGAGACCACACCTTACGTGGACCCGAACGATTATGCCTTAGATAGCTCCTTAAAAGGGGAATTTGTAAGAGGTATACTGAACGACCCGGACATAGATGAGGCAGATAAACCGTTCATAATAAAGATAGGACTTAATGCTATATTGGGGACAAAATAAAGGTTAAGGGGGACCGCGAAGCGGTGGATGAGGTGGAATAATGAGACTTCTGTCATGTCATATAGAAAACTTCGGAAAGCTCCATGAATTTGACATGGATTTCGATAACGGCCTGAACGTCATACTTCAGGATAACGGCTGGGGCAAGAGCTCGCTCGCAGCATTTCTTAAGGTAATGTTTTACGGATTTTCCGGGGATGCCAAAAGAAGCATATCGGATAATGAGCGTAAGCGTTTTAAGCCCTGGCAGGGCGGTACCTACGGCGGCAGGATAGTATTTGAACAGAACGGGAGAACCTACCTTCGTACCAGGATATTCGGGGAGAAGGAGCTTGAGGATTCCTTTGAACTTAGGGACTACGAGACCAACTTGCTATCAAAAGATTTCAGCACGAAGATAGGCGAAGAGCTCTTCGGCATCAACAGGGAATCCTTCATGCGTTCTGTATTTATCGGGCAGAACGACTCTGTCACATCCTCGACGGATGACATCGCTTCCAAGGTAGGTAAGCTTGTGGATGACTCGGATGACCTGAGCAACTACGACAACGCCGTAAAGACCCTTACGGAAAAGCTGAACGCCTTAACGCCCAGAAGAGCTACAGGCTCCATCAGCCGCAGGAAGGATGAGATCACAAAGTACGAGCGCAAGGTCAAGGAAGGCGAGGGCATAAAGGGCAGCATAGAGGAGCAGGAAAAGAAGCTCGAGATGGCCCGGGGCACATTAAAGCAGCTCTTAAGGACCCGTGAGGAAAACAGTAAGCTTCAAAAGCAGCTTTCGGAGGAAAAAGCCAAGGAAGCGGTATTTAGCGAACGGGAAAGGCTTAAGGCAGCAGTAGCTGCAAAAGATACAGAGCTTAACAATAACCGTAAAAACTTTAAGGACGAAGTGCCCCCGATGGACGAGATAAACGGCATACTCCCGGTAACCCATGCCTTAAAGAGCAAGGGGACGGAGCTTGCATCATATACCCTGACAGGGGAAGAGAAGAACCTGTTAAGCTACTATGAGAAGATATTTGAAAGCGGAATACCCGGCAAGGAACAGACAGATGCCATTTCCGAAAAATGCTCCGAACTTATAAAGACAGAGCAGCTTTTAGCGTCGGAAGGCTTAACCGGAGAGGAAGAGGAAGTACTTGAAAAAACCGCATATCTTTTCCCTAAGGGGGATGAAGAGATAAAGGCGGCCGGAAGACTCTGGAACGAAAGAAACGAGGATGTGGCGGAACTTAAGGCCATCTGTACCGGGATAAAGGATCAGGATGAAAAGATAGTAAAAGCAAACAAGGGCAAGATGCTCCCGATAGCGGTACTTGCAGTGGGTGCCGTATTGCTTG
>CACYIR010000087.1 GCA_902774525.1 uncultured Lachnospiraceae bacterium | reverse complement strand
ATTTCCACTGAAGAGGGGTACCGAAAAGTCCCTTTTTCTTCCTGAACATGGAATAAAGGTTTGCCGTCTTTTTAGCTCCCTTTACCTTGCCCTTAGCAAGCTTCTTTATGATACGCTTCTTAAAGAATTTGTATCTTTTTCTTTTAAATTTGTATTTCGGTATCTTCTGCATGAACGGGACAAATTTGCCCAGTTCCTCATCCGTCCACTTTAAAGCCACAGGGTGCTTACCCTTGGTCATTTTTCTCAAAATATAAGCCAGAATATAGTTTTCAAGGTAGGCAAGGTTTACATTCTTACCCTCCTCGTTCATGCTTCCTTCTTTTTCAGCCAGCTTCCAGGATTCGTCAAGGCTCTTGATGAACTCATCCTTCTTCCCCGCAGTCTCCTCCTGTAAGAGTGAAGGCATTCTTACGGAATCATTGTGGCTTCTCTTATAATAACTTATCCTCTCGCCTGTCACCATATTCTTTCTGCGGTTGACAATGGCAGTCTTAAGACAGATCCTTGTCATAAAAGGAAGATCGCTGTAGTAAGTATAAGTCTCATCAAAAAACTCGCCCTTTAAATACCCGGCAGGGATGAGTATACCGAGCACCGTGGCAGAGCCGTACCAGTAATGGATGAGGGTCGCTTCATTCTCCGAAGTCATCTCCGGCAGCGGCATTGTCATCATCCGAGCCTTCCTTAAGAGCGGCCTCGATCTCAGCCATCTCCTGTTCCTTCTGGAGTCTCTTTTCTTCCTCTTTGGTCAGCTGACTCTCTCTCTTAAACCAGGTCTTTTTCTGGACCAGCCTTACCATCATGCCGGGGTTTTCTTTAGCCTTGGTAAGCATTCCTTCAAAGCTCTGTACGGAGATATAATCATCGCTGTCTATAAAAAGAACATAGTCGCCGGTCACGTTCTTAAGACCGATATTTCTGGCTGCAGCCACGCCCTTGGGCTTATCCTTTTTCGCACCCGTGGAGAATATCTTGATATCAAGCTCAGGGTATTCAGCACATACCGCATCGACTTCGTCCCCGCATCCGTCCTTTACGATTATAACCTCAACCTGCGGTATCTCATCTATGAGAGTACGCTCCCCTGTGTATGTAGGGGGAAGCTCGGGCAGAGTCTCATCAAAAGAATGATACTCCTGTGCCTTAAGGCTCTCCAGACAGTCCCTTATATAAGCATCTCCGCGGAAATGCGGGATAATAACACTGATCTTCATTTTCCAGTCCTCTAATCTCAATTCTTGTCAGAAATCATCTCTTCATATTGAGCACATATCTTCTCGGCCTTGCCGGAAGCTATCACATGACCGTGGTCCAATATTATGGCTTTGTTGCAGTTGGCGATGACCTGTTCGCTCGAATGCGATACAAACAGAACGGTCACGCCCTTCTTCATCATCTTTGCGAGCTTCTTCGAGCTCTTTTTCCTGAATTTTGCATCTCCTACGGAGAGCACTTCGTCAAGTATCAGTATCTCGGGATCCACAACCGTAGCTATGGAGAAGCCGAGTCTGGCCTTCATACCCGAAGAATAATTCTTTACCGGCACGTTTATGAAGCTGCCGAGCTCCGAAAACTCCACTATCTCATTAAAACGTTCCTTTATAAACGCCTTGGAATATCCGAGCATACTGCCATAGAAATATATATTTTCCGCTCCGGTATAATCCTTATCAAATCCGGCACCCAGTTCAAGCAGCGGTACGATATTTCCTTTTACGGTGACCGTACCTTCCGTGGGCTTTAATACTCCGGCTATGCATTTAAGAAGTGTCGACTTTCCGGCACCGTTAAGTCCTAATATGCCTACCCTGTCGCCCTTTCTGATCTTAAGGTTTACTTCCTTTAATGCCCAGAATTCCTTATAGTTAAGCTTTCTTTTTACGAGTCTTACGAAATATTCCTTAAGGCTGTCTACCTTTTGTTCCTGTATCCTGAACCTTACGCCTAAGTTCTCGACCACTATGACCTTGGGCGGGAGTTTTTTCTTTTTCTTCTTTTTTTTCTTCGGTGCTTCCGGTTCTGCCCCGGCCGGTGTTGCTGCCCCAGGGTCTGCAGTTTTAACTGCTTCTGTAACTGCAGGTACCGGTTCTTGCGTAACCGGACTCAGACTATCATTTATTTCTTCCATTTCATATTCCTTATATCTTTTCCTACCACAAAGCCTTCCCCTCGAGGGGAAGGTGGCACGCAGTGCCGGATGAGGTGGATAATTGTCATTTATACATAAAGTATGAATTTATCCTGTTTTCTCCAGAATACCAGTACTCCGAGCAGAAATACCACGACAGAGAAAATAAGTGCATACCAGAAATGATATCCGGCGCCGACTATCTCACCGTCAGCCGCCATGATGCTCCTGCCGAAAACGGAATTCCTGAACATATATATAAGCGAGTACAACGGGTTAACTTTAAATATCCACAGGTTGGAAGCCGATTTGATCTTATCCACCTTGTAGAATATCGCACAGGTGTACATGATGAGCATGAGACCCACTGTCCAGAGGTACTCTAAGTCCCTGAAGAACACATTGAAGGTTGAAAGCATGAGGCCCACTCCCATGGTCATAATAAGAATAAGGACCATAGGGACAAATGCCTGGAAAATATATACCGTAACCTTTACCTTCTCAAATATCATGACGCCTACCAGGACTATCAGCGATATCATAAACATGATATAGTTGGATACCACTGCAGAAAGAGGATACATATACTTCGGTACATATACCTTTCCTATCATGGTACCGTGTTTTCTGACAGACTTTAAAGCCACCTTGGTCCCGTTCGAGAAAAATCCGTACAGCAGACGTCCGCACAGTATGTATACCGGAAAGTTGTCGTCTCCTTTACCGAGCAGCTCGGAAAACACAAGTGTAAGTACTATCATTGTCAAAAGGGGTTCTAAGAGTGTCCAGAACACTCCCAGAACCGAACTTCTGTATTTCAGCTTTATATCTTTTTTTACCAGCTCCCAAAAAAGGAACCTGAATTTTTTTAAGTTATTGATAAATTCCTTCATATTACCGTTCTTTTATCATCTTATTCGTCGGGATATACATTGCCCTGATATGTCTCGGTTGTCACATCATCGACAAGGACATTTATCTTACCTATCTCAAGTATGTATTCACCGTCATAATCACTCATTACCTGCAGCGAATGATTACCTTTTTCAAGTCCTTCCACATCTACATACAGTCCGAAATCGGAGGCTTCGACATTGGTCATTTCACCGATCTTTCCACGTACTACTACCTTTGACATCCAGTTGAAGTATGTGGTATAGGTGTGCTGATTGTCCTTACCCCTGAGTTCTATGTCCTCAGCCTTAAGGTCAAAGCTCTTTTCTTCCATCTTTAAGATAGGAACCTTTATACCCATCGTAACGGTCTGGTCCACAAGCTTTAATCTTTCTACCTTATAATTGGACTCAAGGAACTCTTCCAGATTGATCTGCTTTTCTATGGTCTCGGAAGCACCGTATACGCCCACATCAACGACTATCTCCTTTAAGGATGCAAGCACTGCTTCCTCAGCGGTCACCTGTACCTCTGCGGGAGCGAACTCTACCTCACCCTTATAACAGAATTCCGCAGGAGTACCGACTGCCCTTACATTGAGCGGCACGGTCTTTATCGGACATATTGTAAGGTTTACCTTTATCGTATCGGGTACGATCGTGATCTTCTTGGAATCGATCTTGGCGTTATCGGCTCCGACCGCATACAGCTCAACCTCCATCTCGGTTGAATCCTTCATGCCATCGATCTTAACCTCTGCTACTACCTCTTTTACATTAGCCACCTGACTCTCGGCACCCTTAACACTTACAAGACTTGTTTCTGTCGAGCAGTCATACAGGAAATAACCTTCCTTAACATCTCCGCCCTTGTCTATACGGATGCTTTTTGATACGGTACCTTCGGCTTCAAGGATGATAGCCATTGTCTCGGTACGTGCTGTCCATGTTACTTCACTTTCGTGCTCATCCTTGCATCTTACCTCAATAGGTACCATCTTCATGCTTGATACCGAGTTAAAGTCAGCGGTAGCGACAAAGTCATCGGCGCTCAGACCGTCCACCACGCTTCTTCTGCCTTTTACCCTTATATCTACTTTTTCGCCCGATTCAACAGCATATCTGTATCCTCGGGATGTAATAACGTCATCATTTACTATCTGGACCGGTATATCATATATTGTCCTTGTTACTGCCGGATCCTCAACATTCATGACTATCAGCCACAGCAGCAGTGCCAGGAGCACCGAAAGCAGCTTAAGACCGATATTTTTTGAAATCAAATCCTTCATATGTCACCCTTCTGCTTTCTTTGTGCTTTTATCATTCTTTCCGAGCCTTAAGATACCTTTTTTCTTCTTGGTGGTATCTTCGTTCATCCTGTTCTGGATCTCCTTCAGCCTGTCATACAGGAACTCTCTGGTTACACGTCTTGAAAGTTCACCGTTCTGTGCTACGGACACAGCACCGGTCTGTTCGGATACTACTATGGTGAAGCTGTCCGTGATCTCACTGATACCTACAGCCGCTCTGTGACGTGTTCCGAGCTCCTTGCTTATCTTCATGGAATCCGTAAGGGGCAGATAACATGTCGCAGCCGTGATCCTGTTGCCGCGTATTACTACCGCGCCGTCATGGAGCGGAGTATTATGTTCAAATATGTTGATGATAAGCTCACTGCTTATCTTCGCATCGATCATAATACCGGTAGCCTCAATATCGTCGAGCCTCTGCTCTCCCTCTATTATCATGAGTGCACCGGTCTTTACCTTTGCCATATCAAAGGTAGCCTTTATGATGCCGTTGATGGTCTCCTCGGAAAACTTTTCTTCTGCCTGGTTATTACCGAACAACGGCGTTACCAGTCCGATATTACGTTTACCGAGCTGCTCTAACGCTTTTCTCAGTTCCGGCTGGAACAGAATGATAGCAGCCGTGATGGATACCGCGATACCGTTTTGGAATATCCACAGGATAACATCGAAGTTAAGCAGTGCGGCAATCATATAGAAAACAAACAGCACAACAACACCCTTCATGAGAACCCATGCACGGGTGTTTTTCATCCACTTGATTATGTTGTATATAAGGATTGCAATGATAAGGATCTCGACACAGTCCATTATCTCGATCTTTACCATTTTAATGGGTTCCAGCATTCCGCTGAAAAAATCTTTCAGATAATCCATCATAGACGTTTATATCCTTTTATTTTTCTTCATCCGATTCGTCTTCGTCGTCAAGCAGCATTTCTTCTTCGTAATAATCGTCTTCTTCTCTTGTCTCGTCAGGAAGCTCGGTACTGTATCCGTCTTCTTCGACAGGTCCTTCTTCTTCGGAAACATCCGGATTTCCTAAGAGCATGTACGGACTCTTATAGTCCTTAGGCTCATACTCTTTTACGTCCAGATCCTCTTCTTCGTCTTCCTCTTCGTGACTTTCGTATGCGTTATCCGGCTCGTAATCCTCGTCCTCGGTCTCCTCCTCGTACTCGTAATCATCGCCGTCTATCGCGCTTCTGTTAAAGTGCTTTACGTCCATCTCACGAAGACTTATGTTGACCTTGGGCACAGCCTTTACATAGTAGTAATAATCATCATCCTCAAACTGTACACGCTCCACGGCGGTGTAATCAAGGATACGCTTCATGTAGTCGCAGAACATCGCGATGATACCCGACAGCACACTCATAAGGATAAGTGTTCCTACCGATACGGTAACGTCGTACTTTAAGTCTGCGATAAGGAATCCTAAGATATTCACAAGTACGCCTGCACCGAGTGATATCTGGAACGAATAGTCAAACGAGAATCTTCTGATGAACCATACCACCGTGATGACAAGTGAGAATACCACTATCATCATGATCATCTTGTGATTGTCCATCAGCTGGTCAAACACATCCGTATAAAGACCTACCACATCTTCAAGGTTAAGCTCTACTTCCCTGCCTGCAGCTACCTTTACGATATCTATCAGGTGATATACTATGACACCGCAGATGGTAGGAAGTATGGTAGCAGGATTGGATGTGCTTCCCATAAGGATGGGCACACTGTAATGCAGGTTATATTTTGCGAGTACCGGTATGACTACCGCAACTGCCACATGCTTGGGGGTGAACCTGAGTAACAGTGCGTAGAGCACTATATAGATCAGCAGCAAAAGTATTGCTACAAACAGGTTGACCGCATATACATGGAGCAATGTGAGTCCCGCCGCAAACAGTACCAGTACCTGGCTGGGTGTCACTGCTGATACGGCTGCCATGGCAAGTACTATCGGTACTCCGGTAAATTTGGGGTTAAATCCCAAGTCGGTATTGATGGCTGAAAATACCAGGATGCTGAACAGGAATTTTACAGCCGGGTTTACTATGAATCTTACTTTCTGGTATGCCTTAAGGATGATCTCCCTAATTTCCAGCAATATGGTTATCATTTATCTTCGTCCTCCTGAACTATGCCATCTTCTACCAGGTAGATATGGTTTAGTTTTCTGAGCATTCTGAAATACCTTGCGAGTTTTTTTCTTGATGCTGCGTATTTTAATGAGTAGCAGACCATGGCGATTATTACGTATGTGGCCAGCACTATGATATACAGTCCGAGTATTTTTTTACCCAATGCCTCGTAATCGATATTGAAGGCGTTTTCTATCAGGTACTCGAGCTTATATATTACGGCTACCGCTACCAACAGCAGATATGCTATGGTTACGGCAACTCCGGTTTTCCAGGCCTGGAATCTGGTGTAGTCGCCTTTATAATAACGGGCCAGCTTCATGTCTTCCCTGCCTTCTTTTTTCTCGTATATGGCAAGCTGTGTCATCAGCCTGATCTTTCGTTCGTTGAGCATACTTAACCTCCTTACAGTATTCCCCAAATTACAAGTATATCACAACTTTGTAAGAAAGAAAAGTTTTTTTTGTATGCGCCTCATGTCACCTAATGCCACGGGAGAGGAACGGGGATATTCCGCCTGCATACCGAATTGGAGGATTTTGCGGATGTAAAAGATGTTTTTGTTTATTAACTAAGTTTTCATGTATGTGAACCCGCAAAATCCTCATCGACATTTTCGCAAACGGGCAAATACGGCCCGTTTAGACTCGCGAAAACGTCGCGCTGCGCGGATGTATGCAGGCGGAACACCCCGTTCCCCTCCCTGGACAAAAAAAGCACTGCTATCCGTTAAGATAACAGTGCTCTGATTTTTTATCCCGACCGATCATCTGAGATATTCGCTTAATTCGGTTATGAAGTTTTCTCCGTTTATGCTTCCGTCAAATATCTTGCTCACATATTCTATATAATACCCAATATCA
>CACYIR010000086.1 GCA_902774525.1 uncultured Lachnospiraceae bacterium | reverse complement strand
TACATGCTCTATAAACTCAGCCAGGAGCAGCTGAAACGCATCATATTCCCTTTAGGAGAACTGGATAAGGAAAAGGTACGTGAGATAGCAAAAGAAGCCGGTATCCCCGTAGCGGAGAAGAAGGATTCCCAGGAGATATGCTTTATACCTGATGATGATTATGCAGGATATATAAGAGATCATGTAAAAGGAAATGTTACCGGATTTGAAAAAGAAGGCGATTTTGTCGATAAGGACGGAAATGTCTTAGGAAAGCATAAAGGTATAATCCATTATACCATCGGACAGCGTAAAGGTCTGAATCTGGCGATGGGACATCCCGTGTATGTCACAAAACTTGATACCGAAGATAACAGGGTAATAATCGGAGATGAAGAAGACCTGTATTCATCCGTAGTATATGTAAAGGATTATAACTTTTTAAGTATCCCTGACATTGTTACCGGAGAAAGTGTTAAAGGCATTGTAAAGATCAGATACCATCATCCGGGGGAAGAAGCTGAGATAGAGAAAACTGATGACAACAGATTAAAGCTTACCTTTATCAATCCTGTAAAGTCAGCTACTCCGGGTCAGTCAGCCGTATTTTATGATGAAAACGGATGTGTTATCGGCGGAGGGATTATTGATATTTAAATATCCTTCGCTAACGCTCAGGATGACATAAATAAAAAAATTGACATTGAATGTAATTATATTATATCAAAAATTTAGCAATAAAGGTTGAGTTAAAGCAAGAAATGTATATGAATCGTTTTAGCGGTATGCTATAATTGGTGCATAATCAATTTGGCATACCGTTTTTTTTGTTTATAAACGAAAATGAGATGCCATATAGTATCATAATTAATTTTGGGAGGGTTTACAAATATGAAGAAACAATGGCCTTTGGATACTGCGTTATCCTACGATCCTTATTTTGGAGAGCCGAACCGTGACGGAGATCAGGGATATGAGATATTGCCTGACGGAAAGGTGCTTATACACATCAAAGCTCCTAATGCAAAGGAAGTAGTTATCGACCAGTTCGGTACTATTTTTAATTTCACAAAGATTAATGATGAGATCTGGGAAGCTACAGTTGACTTAGGAAAGGGATTTAAATATTTCTTTATCAAGATAGACGGAAACGAAGTACTCAATCCTTATCTGCCTATAGGATACGGCTGCTGCCGTCCTATGAACTTCCTTGATATCCCCGTACCCGGTGAAGAGGACTGGGATACTCTGGAAGGTATACCTCACGGCGGAGTTACACGTCAGTATTTCTATTCCACAGTTACAGAAAAGCTTGAGATATGTATGGTATATACTCCTGCAAACTATGATCCCAATAAGAAGTATCCCGTACTTTACTTACAGCACGGATACGGTGAGAACGAGACCGGTTGGGTATATCAGGGACATGCAGCACGTATTGCAGATAAGCTAATATATGAGGGTAAGATGGAAGAGTGTCTCATCGTTATGGCATGCGGCATGACACAGTTTAAAGAGCCCAAGATGGCATTCCATGCATTTACCGATATTATTATCAAGGACCTTATCCCTTATATTGAGAAAAAGTACAACGTACTTACCGATAAGTGGCACAGAGCTATGGCAGGTCTTTCCATGGGCAGCTACCAGACAAGTATGGTAACCATGTCCAATCCCGACCTGTTCAGCTATGTAGGTGTATTTTCCGGATTCATGAGCTTCCCGAGACCCGACGGCTCTAAGGAACCCCATCTTGAATTACTCGAGGATAAGGAAAAGTTCAATTCGAGCTTTAAGGTATTCTACCGTGCCATGGGTACAGAAGATAATTACTTTAAGAGCTTTGAGCATGACGATCAGATGTTGGAGGGCAAGGGACTTAACATCATAAGAGAGCTGTTCCCCGGACATCATGACTGGAGTGTATGGAGAAGATGTATCCATTCCTTCTTCCCCAGATTATTCAAGTAATCATATTGCAATTTTTTTTATATCTGTTATAATCTGTAATTGCGTTTGGTTTTGTTTAAGTCAAATGATACGAATATAACAGAAGAGGTGAAGAATTTTGACATCGGATAAAAAAGTATTAATGTTTGTCCAGTTTTTATTGTATTCCATAGCAATAACAATAGCGGTTCTCACTGTGGATGTGGCGGCTATAGGACCTGACGGGACCAAAGTCGGGCTGTCGACGATAAATAACTGGTTCAGAGACCTGTTTAGTTATGATGCGGGACTCGGATATTCCAAGTTCTGGTATAACATCACACAGATCATCGGATATTTCTGCCTGCTTGTATGCGTATTTTGGGGTTGTGTCGGACTTTATCAATTGATAAAAGAAAAAGACATAAACAGAGTGGATAAAAGCCTGATCGCGACCGGCGTGCTTTACATATTGACCATTATCATGTATGTGGTATTCGAAAAATGCATCGTTAATTACAGACCGGTCATAATGGAAGGTGAGACAGAAGTTGAAGCCTCTTTCCCTTCATCACATACAATGCTTGTTATAGTAGTAATGGGCAGCACTTTCTTCCTGGTAAAGTATTTCTTGGAAGAAAAGGAAAACATGAAGAATATAATCCTTCTTGTACGTATCCTTTGTGTTGCAGTCACACTCCTTATGGTAGCCGGACGTCTGCTAAGCGGCGTACACTGGCTCTCAGATATCGTAGCCGGAATATTTATCAGTGCAACTTTGCTTTCACTATATTCATTCTTCGCAGATGTATAAGTAAGCAACATACTTGACGCGGGGGTACGGATCATTTCCCGGGACACACATCAAAGAGTGTCCCGAAAAACAATCCGTACTCCCGCTGTTTTGTTGCATTTATTAAAAAAGAGGCCAGATATAATTATCTGACCTCTAAATTATTTTGTATGTTTATAAATTTTATGGTACTTGAACCCTTATTGATTATTGTTATTGGTATCGATGGGATCGATAGGAGTTAAGGGTGTGATAGGAGTGATCGGAATCTGATCGCTGAGTGATGAAGCTTCTGCTGCAGCATTGTTAACAGCGTTCTGTGCAGTGTTCTGAACTTCGTTAAATGAAGTAGTAGCTGCTTCCTGTACTCCGGTCTGTACTTCATTGAATGAAGTAACGTTACTAGCGGCGTTCTGTGCCTGGTTAACTGCGCCTGCGAATCTGGGATCGTTCTGTACTCCGTAAGGATTGAATCCTCCCTGAGCCTGTGCTGCGTTGGGATCGTTGTTGAATGAAACATTTGTAGGAGCCTGATAGTAATTGGTAGCTGCCAATGCTTTCTGATTTGCCTTTTCAACCTTGCCCTGCTTTAAACCAAGGACTACGAGAAGAAGACCGATAAGAACACCGAGGATTGCAGCACCTGAAGCGATAAATGTGAACCCTTTTGCTTTCTGCTTTAATACAAGAGCTGCACAGTATCCTTCATCTACATAATCCTGCATGTACTTTTTCTCATCACTGCTGAATTTCTTCATTACGCCTTCGAAGGTGGCATATGTCTGGGTAGGCCATTCGATTTCACCGTTATACCACTTTTCTGTAGTATCATAAGCCTGTTCCATTTTACTGAAATCCTTTTTAGCTACGTCGACAAGCAGACAGAAATCATCGGCTTCGGTCTCACCGTAGAAAGGAATGATGTAATATCTGCTGCTTTCACCCTGCTTAACACCGTTTTTGGTGGTATATACACCGATCTCGGCACCATAGGTTATTTTAACTTTAAGGATTACATGGTCACCGTCTTTAAGTTTTGCAACCTTATCCACATCCATGATGTCATCAAGCTCGATAGGTGACTTTAAAAGGCTGATCGCATCTCCGCCCAGTATGAAAAGAAATACGATAGCGACGATCAGGATTCCAAGACCGGTCTGGAATTTTCTGTTCATATTATTCATGATTCTTCTCCTTTACATATAGTAAAATGATTTACTTCTGTTTTTTATTAAAACATTTGTTATAGTATGTGTCAAGAAATATTTTTCAAAAACTCCTTGATTTAAGCATAAATTTTTAGTATTATTTATATAATGGACTGAATATAGTCAGATATTGTATTTTCAAAGCGTGGGGTAGCGAAAATGAGTAATTTAAAAGACCTTTATAAGGACTATTTTACTATAGGTGCGGCATGTGAGATCATTCATGATATGTTCACCAATAATGAGATAGGAAATAAAGAGAAGGAAGACCTTTTACTTAAAGAATTTAACAGCATGACTTTTGCAAATGAGCTTAAGCCTGCTTATAATATGGGGTGGAACAGTCCTGATGCGACAGAGGATTATCTGCCCTTTGTTCTCAATCCAAATGCCGAGGCTATGCTTAAGTTTGCCAAAAGCAATGATATGAAGGTGAGAGGACATGTTCTTGTATGGCACAGCCAGTGTCCGAAGGAGATATTCTGTAAAGGATATACCCCGGTCACTTTCCCTACAGATCCCGAAATATTAAAGGAAAGACCTTTCATGAAGAACTTTGAGAAGCTCGATCCGGTATGCTATGTGGACCGCGATACACTCTTAAAGCGTCTTGAAAGCTATATAAACTCACTTATGAGTTACATGTATGATAACGGCTATGCCAATACCATATATGCCTGGGATGTAGTAAACGAGGCTATAGAGCTTATGGATAAGCAGCCTACCGGCTTACGTAACAGCTACTGGTATCAGATCATAGGTGATGACTTTATATACTGGGCATTCAAATATGCACGTGCGGCAGTTGACCGCTATTCCGTATTCTATGCAGACAGATACGGTATAAAGCCCAATGACGAAGAAGGATTAAGGACTATACGCCCTATACTTTTCTATAATGATTATAATGAGTTCCAGCCGGATAAGAAGAAAGCTATCATCGATATGCTTAACCGCAGTACCGATACTCACGGAAGCATCCTCGGTGAGAGATTGATAGACGGTATTGGAATGCAGGGACATATCAGTGACAACAACGATATAGATGAGTATATTGAAGCTTTGATGGATTACTCGGCACTGGTAGATAATGTTCATATTACAGAGCTGGATGTGAAATCTACATGCCTCAATATAAATGCTGAGTATTATCAGGCTGTATTTTATAAGAAGTTCTTTGAAGCTCTTATTAAGGCAAATGAGAAGGGTGCTCATCTTAAAAATGTCACCTTATGGGGTCTTACGGATGACAACTCCTGGATCAGAGGTGCTAATCCGCTGTTATTCCACGGAGACCTTTCTCCTAAGAAGTCATATTTTGCATTAAAGTTTGCCATTACAGGCGAGTCCTTAGGTGAGCCTGAAAAGATACAGATAAATCTATCAGACAGAAAGTATGATTTCGAGCCTGTGGACGGCAAGCCTGTAGAGCTTAAGGATATCGGATTTAAGACCAGAGGCTTTGCTCATATAGCAGTTCAGAATAAGTGCGCACATACCGGTTCATATGCACTTGCTCACGAGATACGTTTTGATGACTGGAGCGGCATAAGCTTTGACGTATCCGACTTCTTAGGCCAGACCATCGATGTGAGCGCATGGGTAAAGAGTCCTGCTGAGACTGTATATCTTAAAGCTGATATAGAAAAGGTACTTCCTACTGTAGCTGAAGTCAGGACCGGTACTGATGAATGGGTACAGATGACAGGAAGATATAAGCTTCCTTCGGATTCCGAGTCGCATTCACTGTTCCTGTTCTTCGGTACTACCGAGAAAACAGAAGGCAAGTTCAGTGCATTATATGTAGATGATATTGAGATCAGGCTTGTAGGCCTTGAGGAAAGCTTTGAAGAAGCAACCAATATTGCAGCTATCAGAGGTGTAGGACATCTTCCTGTCATAACAGTGACCGATAAGGAATCAGTGGACGGTAACGGACATTCACTCCTTGTTACAAGACATGAGAAAGATGCAACGGTTAAGTTCAATATTTCGTCTTATATAGGTGAGAAGATCAATATAAGGGCATATGTTAAGACCACCGACAACGTGATCAGGATGGGTATCGACGGTTCGGAGCCCTTTGTACTTACCGAAGTCAATTCCGAAAAGAACGGCTGGACATTGCTCGAGGCGCGCACAGTACTTGACGCTAATATGAATTCCGCTGAATTCTTTATAGAGACAGACGGAAATGCAGACTACTTTATAGACGATATTTTTGTGACAAAATCCAGATAAAAACGGTAAATCTGTCACAAATGCGAAAATATCATTTTAATACGCTGTATAACAGCAAATATATTGTGATATTTTCAAATTTTTATCTTGTTAATGGGTATCCATTATGATATAATGTTTTTCGGATGTGAATCCGGGAATGTTTTAATTCGAAAGGAGATTAAAGTATATGGGACTTATTTCACAGGCTCTCGGTGCAGTTGGCAACATAGCAGGTGGAGCAATCAATGCAGGACTTAGTGCAGCAAGCGGTGTTCTTGCTAATCAGTGGAAGGAATTTATCTATTGTGATTCTATTCCGGATGATGTACTTATGGTAAAAGGTAAGAAGCAGATTACCGGTAAGTCATCAAACACTAAGGGCGATGACAACATCATCTCTAACGGCAGCGGTATCGTAGTTAATGACGGACAGTGCATGATCATCGTAGAAAACGGAAAGGTTGTTGAGGTTTGTGCTGAACCCGGTAGGTTTACATATGACACATCTCTTGCACCCAGTATTTTCGCAGGCAGCTTCGGTCAGAGCCTTCTTGATTCATTCAAGATGTTCGGACAGCAGTTCGCTTACGGTGGACAGGCAGCTAACGATCAGAGAGTTTACTACTTCAATACCAAGGTTATCATGGGCAACAAGTACGGCACACCCGCACCCGTTCCCTTCAGATTAGTTGACTCCAAGATCTTCCTTGATCTTGATATCACTATCAGACTTAATGCTATTTATTCATATCGTCTGGTTGATCCGCTTCTTTTCTATACAAAGATCGCAGGCAACGTAAACGATACATTTAGAGCAGCTGATTTAGAGCAGCAGTTAAAGAGCGAGATCAGCGGCAAGTTAAATACAGCTCTTGCTAAGATTTCCGCTATGGAAATACAGCTCTTGCTAAGATTTCCGCTATGGAGATCAGATATAACGAACTTCCTGCTCATACAGAAGAGATGAGCGAAGCTCTTAAAGAACAGCTCCATCAGAAGTGGGTTGTAGAGAAAGGTATCGAGCTTGTAAGCTTCGATGTTAACTCTGCTAATACCACAGAAGAGAACGAGAAGCTTATCCGTGACGCTCAGGCTGAGGCAAGATATCAGCATGCAGGCCTCGGTGCAGCAGCTCTTACAGCAGCTCAGGCTCAGGCTCTTAAGGATGCAGCTAAGAACCCCAATGGTGCAGCTAACGCTATGTTCGGTGTTGGCATGATCGGCGGCGGTATGAACGGCGGCATCGGAAATACTATCAATGCTCTTTATGCTCAGGCAGGTCAGGAACAGGCAGCCGCTGCAGCAGCAGCTCCCGCAGCTCCCGTAGCAGCAGCCAATACATGGAAGTGCGTAAAGTGCGGTGCTGAGAACACAGGTAACTTCTGCCAGACATGTGGTGAGAAGAAGCCCGTTCCCGCAGCTGCTTGGAAGTGCCCTAAGTGCGGTAACGAGAATACCGGTAACTTCTGCCAGAACTGCGGTGAGAAGAAGCCCGAAGCTCCTGCTGAGTGGACATGCGCTAAGTGCGGTGCTGTAAATACAGGTAACTTCTGCCAGACATGCGGTGAGAAGAAGCCCGAATAATACTAAAATTGATCTTACTGCGAATAGCCTCAGGATTGTGGTCTTGAGGCTATTCGTCGGTAATATGCCATGAGTGTTATATGGCAAGCTGCGAATTGTAAAATAAATATATGGGAGAATATTTATGGGTTTACAGGAATACAGATGTCCGTGTTGCGGCGGTTCGATAGAGTTTAACAGTTCTATCGGTAAAATGAAGTGTCCTTTCTGTGACACAGAATTCGAAATGGAATCCTTAAAAGATCTGGACCAGGCGCTCGACAAAGAAGAGCCCGAGTCCATGACCTGGAACTCTTATGAAGGCCAGAGCTGGAGCGGAGAAGATATGACCGGCATGGCTGCTTATCATTGTAAGTCCTGCGGCGCCGAAATAGTTACGGCTGAGACGACGGCTGCTTCCGCATGTCCTTTCTGCGGCAATCCGATCGTTATGATGAATAATTTCGCAGGCAATCTTAAACCTGATTTCATTATACCCTTTAAACTTGACAAAAATGCTGCAAAAGAAGCACTTACCAAGCACTTCCAGGGTAAGAAGCTGCTTCCTTCCGCATTCTCTTCACAGAACCATATCGATGAGGTTACCGGTGTTTATGTACCTTTCTGGCTCTTTAATTCGGGTGCGGATGCAGATATAAGATATAAATGTACTAAAGTAAGACGCTGGAGTGATGCTGATTACAACTATAAGGAGACAAAGTATTATACGGTTCTCCGTTCAGGTTCTTTAGCGTTTGAGAATATCCCCGTCGATGCTTCAAAGAAGATGGCGGACGACCTTATGGATTCGTTGGAGCCGTTTAAATTCGAAGAGAAGAAAGATTTCATGACTGCATATCTTTCAGGATATCTTGCAGATAAATACGATGTATCGGCTGATGAGAGTGTTGAACGTGCAAATGTACGTATCAAGAACAGTACGATCCAGCAGTTTAGATCTACCGTAAAGGATTATGATACCGTAGAGACTGAGAACTCCAATATAAGGCTCAGAGACGGCTCATATAAGTATGTACTTCTTCCTATGTGGATACTTAATACTTCATGGAACGGTCAGAAGTTTGTATTCGGTATGAACGGACAGACAGGTAAATTTGTCGGCAACCTGCCGATGGATAAGGGCAAGTTCTGGAAGTACTTCCTAATGTATTTTGCCATAACGGCTGTTATCGTATTTATTATTGCATTCTTCTTATTTAAGAATCAATAAAGAGCTTTAAGAAAGGAGCATGAAAATGGATCTTGCATATCCGATCATCATAGCCATAGTGGTAGGACTGATAGTTGCATTTGTGCTCACATCGGGCTTAAGAGCAGAATTAAAGTCCGTACATCAGGCTACACAGGCTAATATCTATATAAAACA
>CACYIR010000085.1 GCA_902774525.1 uncultured Lachnospiraceae bacterium | reverse complement strand
CCGCCGCTTGAATACTGTCTGCTGATAGTTAAGATTTTATTCATGGACCCCAACCTCCTTATATATCAAAACCATCATGTGTAAACCACATGCACCCATCATTCTCCGTATAATTAATATACCACAAACGCGCCTTTTTTACAACCTGTCAAAACAAGTTGTCAATACTCCCTCACGTAAAGCAGCTCCTCTTTATCATCGCTCTGTATATATATCCTGACAATCCTTCCTTTACTGTCAAATACTACCAAAGCTTTCGAGCCGTCATCAAGGTGCCATACATGGTACAGTATCCCCGAGCCTTTTATCCCGTATCTTCCTATATCCTTTACAATATCCTCCAGACTGCTGTCTTTATCCAGATTCTCGAAGTATTCCCTTGAAGCGGTTTTAGGCTCTAAATCCTGCATGATCCCCGCAAACTCTTGGATATCGCAGCAGACAAACGGGCCATCCTTTTTTTCAGAATATATTACTTCATCTTTAGCGTCTTCGATCTGTTTTACTATGCTGGAATAATATACCTTATTTTCATCCTTATCAGTATATGAAATACAGTACCAGATATAGTTTTCTCCCTGGAAATTGCGGATCTCCAGAGCGTTCTCAGCCCAATGATCGGTATACCCTTCTTTTATAAGACCGGGCGTAAAAGTTCCTACCCTGCCGGTCATATCGTTAAAACACGTGATCCCGTCACCGGGACGGTAATCGGGATTAAACAGTTCGCTGTCATATCCGTATGTCACAGAAAGGCTTAAGCCCGACGTTTCATCGGGGAATATGATATGAACCCCGCGATAGTCCATATAGAACTTCTGCTTCATGGCTTCGTCATAAGGGAGTTTTTCTTTTTTTACCGATTCAAAATCATAACATTTCGCATAGATGTCAATATTTTTTGTTGCAATTTCCATTGAAAGCATAAGTCCTACCGTGGCCTCAAATTTAGCACGGTCAATTATCAGATCCTTTAATTTAATTTCCTCTCCGTCTGCGGTCAGGTTGACAAGCCCCTCGTCTGTCGAAAAACTGATCACATATTCATCTATTCTGAACACCCCAAACTTCCGAGGTGGCATAGTAATTCCCGTTAATGTATATCTTCTTATCCTCATACTTAACTACGGGGATCCGGTCTACGGAACCTTTTTTATCATCGCTCACGGCCTTGTACTGCTCATTGTCAGTACCACCGACAATCATGTATTGCTCCTTGTCTGCGCCGCCGATGATCGCAGAATTCACATTTAAGGAATCATTTTTTACGGAATTGCTGTTTACGGATCCGGTTTCTACCGATTCATTGTCTACAGATTCGTTTTTTTCGTTTTTGCCGTCTGTTTTTCTACTGTTATCCTTCTTCGTGCATGCACTCATCGTAAAAAGCATGCTTATTATCAAAACAACTGTCAAACCCTTTTTCATCGTTCCACCCGTTTTCTTTCTGTGCCTGATACTGATACCGCTTTATCTCTGCAATTATCTTTGAAGATAAGCATTAGACGAAGTATGGGGTATTCCGGTTCCATTTTTTTACTCCGCGATGGCATGCAGTATTTCGGGCAGAAGCTGCTTTTTACGGCTCATGACACCGGGCATATCATATACCCTGTCGGAGATCCGGCTGTAAGGCAGATGGTTCTCTGCGGTAAATTCGGTGGTGAACAGCACACTGTGTTCACGAAGTACATCTGTGATCATAAGCACTGCCCAGTCAAGCTCCTGGCGCTTCCTTATGTCTTCCAATGCTTCAAGATACTCTTCCCTGTAGTCCCCGAGGTCCTCTAAGGTAGTGCACTCGCACTGTCCTATACCTATCTTGAGGTTTCTTTCCTTGTAGGTCTTAAAGTCGGATTCCACAGCCTCTTTGGGCGCACGGTTCTTAAGGCCTTCCATGCATGAGAACATCTTGAGGCCGAACTCATTTAAGTCCACTCCGATAATGTCAGCCAGCTCGTGTGCTGAAGCCACATCCACCTGGGTAGTGGTGGGACTTCTGAGTATCAGTGTATCGGATACTATACCGGCAAGCATCATCTTGGCTGCATCGATATCCGGAGTTATACCCTCCAGCACATATTTCCTGTATACTATGGTGCAGGTACTGCCAACAGGCTCCGCATCTATAAATATAGGAAGCTCTGTTTTTACGGAATCCAGCCTGTGATGGTCGATGATCTCAACTACATTGGCGGTTTCTATGCCTTTTACGCTCTGCTTAGCCTCGTTGTGGTCCACAAGGATGACATTGTTCTTCGGGGACTTTAAGAAGCATCTTCTGGTAACGAACCCTACGAATTTTCCGTTATCCATGACTGCAAGTCCGCGTTTTTTTGAAGCCGAAAGCCTTCTTTTGGCCTCCTCAAAGAGATCCGAGGCTGATACGGGCTCCTCTTCGGGACGCATGATATCACGTACGCGCGGGATATCATTTATCTTTCCTTTCCTGAGAAGCTCCTCCATAGCCCAGCTGGTGATATCATCAACACTCAAAAGTCCGAAAAAGCGGTCCCCTTCAAATACCGGGATCACGGACGGATTGGTAGCCTTATAAGAGGCTGCTACCGTATTGAGGGGTGCGTCTGCATCCACTCCGGCTACCGAAGTCAGATATACGTCCCTGACTTTCGGATAAATATCACGGATGTACTGGGGCGGCTCCACATTCAGCTGCGCAAATACCTTCTTCATGCTCTCCGGCAAATGTCCGCATCTGACGGGGATATATTGTTTTAAAAGATCTGTCTGATTTTTAAGCTTTGCATATGCGTATGCCGAGCACACACTGTCAAAATCCGGGTTGCGGTGCCCAATTATATATACCTTCTCCACTTTGATCTGCTCCTTTGGAAATATAAGTCGTTATTATATACTTACCTTTTATATTCTATTTTTTATATGGACAAGTGTCAAGGGAAATAAAAAAGACCGTCTCAATCAAAGACGGTCAATGATAAAATATAATGCGGAGTAAGGGACTTGAACCCTCACATCTGTGCGATACATGATCCTTAGTCATGCCTGTCTGCCAATTCCAGCAACTCCGCATACCATGCCGATTACCTCAGCACGCTTGATTATAATATCACCCCAAAGAGGAATTGTCAACTACTTTTTTAATTATTTTGCATCCGGTCTGCAATTATCGATTTTTATTCTGCCCGTACAACTCTTTATCCCCTGATTAGGCGGTGTTAATATATGCTCGTAACACAAATACAGGATAGCACTTTTGAGGTGCAGAAAGAGAGTTGGTTTTATGTTATTTTTTGTAGCAGGATTGGTTTTAGGCGTAGCAGTTTTATTTGCCGGTGGAAGCAAAAATTCGATCGGACAGCCTTTCTTAAGTAAAAAAGTAAGGATTGTTCTTTCGGTAATGATCGCGGCACTCGGTACAGTATTAGGCTGCATCCGACAGGTACCTACCGGAAACACCGGTGTTGTAGTAACCTTCGGACACGTTGAGGACTACACCTTAGATTCGGGTATCCACTTTGTAGCACCCTGGAGATCAGTGGTAAACATGGATAACAGAACCCAGATCTATACTTCCGAACTGTCCTGCTTCTCATCGGACATCCAGGAAGTAACGGTTACATATTCTGTTAACTACCGTATCAGCAAGGATAATGCTCAGACCATCTATCGTACGATTGGTGCAGGATATCTTCAGACAGTGATGGATCCCAAGATCCAGGAAGCTGTAAAAGGTGTGACCGCGAAATACAATGCAGAAAAACTGGTAGAACAGCGTGGTACCCTTTCGGCTCAGATAGAAGAAGTACTGACCGAGAGTCTTACCCCTTATAATATCGAAGTAGTTTCCACTTCACTGGCAAACATTGATTTCACCGATGCTTTCACAAATGCAGTAGAAGCAAAACAGGTAGCAGAGCAGAATAAGCTCCGTGCGCAGACCGAACAGGCACAGGCTATCATAGAAGCAAATGCAGCTGCAGAGCGTCAGGTGATCCAGGCTCAGGCAAATGCAGATTCCGCAATACTTGCAGCAAAAGCAGACGCAGAGGTACAGCAGATCGGTGCAGATGCTGCTGAGTATGCAGGCAAGAAGGAAGCTGCAATCCTTTCAAATATCGGTGAGCAGATGACCAAATATCCGGGACTTGAGAAATACTATTATTATCAGAACTGGAACGGAAAACTCCCCGAGACAGTATTGGGTGCAGGTACCGAGATCATAATGGATATGCCCAGTGCAGTAACAGCTCCCGCAGCAAATGAATAAAACAAGTCTATAACCAGACAGCGGCTCCTAAAAAACCGGAGCCGTTGTTGTTTTTAATATGAAATTATAATATGAAATCAATCGGAGAACCGTCCCTACGATCGGTTTTTCAAAAGCCATACGGTTAAAGGTATAAGGAGCAGGCTTATCACCTGGGAGGTTGAAAGGAATCCTATCATGCCGCGGACCTCATCCCCTCGGAAGAACTCTAAAGTAAATCTTACTATTATATAATAGGAAAGATAGATGCCGAGCAGCCGGCCGTAGGGCTTACCGGGCATAATGCTGTCAGTATTGCTCCGTTTCGGGTACCACCTAAGCAACAGATACATGAGCACGGCAAAACATATGATATTAAGTCCTGCCTCTAACAGCTGTACCGGGAAACGGGGCACTGCGCTCAATGCCGGTTCTGCGGCATTATAGGGATACTGCACTGACATGGGTCCGTGATATTCCATACCGTAGCAGCAGCCGTTTAAAAAGCATCCGATGCGTCCGAAGGCATGTGCCAAAGGGAATCCCGGGGTAGCTATATCCGCAAACTTCATAAACTTTAGTCCCATACGCCTTGCATATATCCACATGCCAAGCAGGAATCCTAGCAGTCCTCCGTAAAACACCATGCCTCCGAGCAGGAAGTCAAGCGTACCGGAAAAATCCGCATCAAGTCTTGCCTTAAAGCCGTTAAGGTCACTGAATACCTCCGGCATTTTGGTAAGGAAATAAAAAAACTTTGCTCCGATATACAGTCCGATAAGTCCGGACAATCCCGCACCGAATATATCTTTTTTACCGATGCCGAACCTTTCCCTAAGTCCGTATGATATAAGCAAAGCTGCAGCGAACCCGATGAGAAACATCGGGTAATACAGCTGCAGCTTTAAGTTTCCAAGTTCTAAATAGGGGTGCATATAATCTCCTAAAGTTACTCCTCAGCCTCTTCTTCCACAAGGCTTTCCGAATATACCAGCATATATGTGCCCACCTTGAAGAGCGTACATTCAAATGTCCTGTCATTTATGATGGTCTTGTTGGTACGTCCGAGTACTGTTTTCCTGTTAGGCGTATAATAGAGGAAGGTATGCTCCATTTCATAGCCTTCAGGTATAGTGATACGTACGGTAAGAGGAAGCTCCAGTTCATCATCCGTATTGACAAATTCATAGTCAAATGCTATATAGTCACCGCTTTTAAGCTTCAGCTTACGGTACGCTTTTTTCGTTTTCTTCTTCGAGACATCGATGATCTCTATACAGTCCTCATCGAGATATCTCGGGATGGCTGTCTTGATCTTCAATGTAGCCTCTCCGTTTGAAGCCTTGCCCGATGACACATAATCAAAGTTGGGCTTTATAAGCTCCGTGCCTTCTATCACCACGGTATCCGAGAACTTGTCTCCATAGTACACAGTTACCAGATTGTTGCCGATATATCTGATCTTACGTGTATGTACCGTGTAATCCTTGGTTTCCACAAATTCGCCGTCCACGTATTCTAAGTATACGTGCATATCGGCATCCCTGAACGGTCTTCCGACTACGACTACGCCGCCGGTGTATTCCGCCTTAAGGCCTACGATGTATCTTTCTATGACTTCTATATTGATGGACTTGGTGATACCGCCGTATGTTACGGTCAGCGGCTGCTTTCCGCTGTCATAATAGATGTCACGCTCTAACGTGTAGGTGGTGATCCTTTCAACACTTAAGTCATCATATACCGCCATGACCGTGATGTCGTTGCGGTTGATCTTCATGTTGGTGACCATGTTGGGCTGGTTATATGAAACATTAAGTGCTATTACCTTACCGTAATTCTTACCGTATATGTAGCAGGTGGCTTCTTTTCCGCCGTAGGATATAGTCACTTCCTGTTTTCCGACATCCTCTAATCTCTCGGGGGATATGGTAAACCCTTCACGGATGGTCTCGAGACTTCCGTCACTGTATGATGCTATGACAGTAAAATCCTTAGTGTCGGGCATATTTCCTACGCCGTAGTCGGATTTCGACGGTGTGGCTGCTATGCTTGTGAGCTCCCTGCCATATATATATGCCTTGGCAGTCATGTCCTTGTACATGATTATGATGCTGTTCATGCCTTTTTTCAGGACCACATCGGTGGAGACTGTATAATCGGTGATAGTCTCCGTGCTGCCGTCGTTATATGCCACTTTTACGACAAGATTCTTTTTATCGTACTCCTCGCCTACCGTTACGGTCGGGCCTGTGTACGCTGCCGACAGTACCTCAGGCTTGGGAGTGGGCGTAGCTACAACGGTCTGTGTGATCGAGGAGGTTCCTGCCGCAGAAGCTTTTACATCTCCTCCGGTACCGTTCACTCCGTTAAACAAAAACAGGCCGACTATTATCAAACATATCGTTATTATTATATAATCTGAAGGTTTTCTTTTCATATGAGACCCTTTCCGAAAAATCAAACTAATACAAATAACGTCACCTCGAAAACGTCTTCGACGTTTCCTCGGTAACAAAACGATGCTCCGCATCTCCTTTCAGTCGGGGCTGGAAGCCCGCCTGAAACGAAGATCTCCCCCCACCTTAGCTACGCTAAGAGGTGGGGGATATCTTCTATTTTGTTATATATCGGCAGATTTTCGTATTTTAATAACCCACATCATTCCCTGATGGTCTCAAAGATCTTGTTGTTGTATTTCGATACTGTAGAGATCGTGTACTGCAGGCACTCCTCAATAAGGTCCTTTGAAAGGATGCTGTTCCTGAAGGGGATGGAGAGTCTGAGCAGGACCTTACCCTGCTCTACGCCGTAATCATAGTTTCCGGCATACAGGTCATTATAGTTGATGGTACACAGAAGCTTAGCCACCTCGCTTGATTTTGCAGGGGGCACGTCAAAGGGGAGAAGGGAAAATATCGATATAAGTCCGTTCTCCGGATATATTGTAAGCTTGATATGTACGTTGAAGGGGTCCGCGGTAAAGTCACCCTCGAGCAGATACTTTTCCTCATTTATTACCCGTGAATCCTTCTGGGACATCTTCTCAAAAAGGTCTCTGCTGATATTGAATAGTCTTAAGGTCGCTGTATTTAATTCTTCTTTTGTCATATTCCGGTATCCTTTCTTATCGTAGTCACATCAGAAACCGATCTTCGATTTTATTGCCAGCTTCTCAGAGAATTCCTTTTCTCCGGATGCGGCAAGGAAATCTTCTTTCCTAAGTGTTATCCTGGAGCTGCCGGACATCGATGTCCTCATGGCTGCCTTGGACCAGCATCTCTCGTACAGGTTCCTAACGAAACGCGCATTTGCGAACTCCGCGGACTGCATGTATTCCTTTGACAGCGAATCAAAATACTCCGAAGCTGCATTTGCAAATTCTTCATCATATGCAAAGTGTTTTTTTACAAATGACATAAAGATGTCATACAGCTGCTTACGGTCATAGCTCTCAAACTCGAGCAGGAAAGGCATACGGCTTCTGAGGCCCGCATTTCCTTCCATCAGCTTATTCATGTCATCCTTATATCCCGCCATGACTACCACCATATCATCCCTGTGGTTCTCCATCTCGGATACAAGAGTGGTAAGCGCCTCGCGGCCGTAGTCCGAATTCCTGTCATCGCCCTGATAGAGAGCATATGCCTCATCTATAAAAAGTACGGAACCGTATGCGTCACGGCAGATGGCACTGGTCTTGGGTGCGGTCTGCCCTATATACTCGCCGCACAGGTCTCTGGCTGAATACTCAAAGAAATATCCGTTACGAAGTATTCCGTTCTCACGGAATATCTGTCCTAAGATCCTTGCCACAGTGGTCTTTCCTGTACCGGGAGCTCCCGCAAAACGCATGTGCAGACAAGGCCTTTCCATGGTCTTGTTTTCTATGGCAATCTTTACCTGAGCTACTATCTCCTTGATCCTGTCGGATATCTTTTCCATTCCGATCAGCTCTGCCAGCTCGTCAAAACCGTTGCGCATCTTCTTATTAAAGGAAGGCGAAAGTTCGAGTACATCGTTCTGGAGGATGGTCTTGCCGTGGGTACTGCTCTTGGCTCCGGCAGCTTCATTTTCCTCAGCTAACGTATCCGACTTGGCCTTAAGCCACAGCATTTCGTATACGACCTTCATGACCGACTGGATGCCGTAGAAACGGCCGTCGCTCTTTTCCTCGCATATCCT
>CACYIR010000084.1 GCA_902774525.1 uncultured Lachnospiraceae bacterium | reverse complement strand
ATGATATAAGGATACCTGTATTTATCCAAAGTATAGTCTTAGTGCTGATGATAGCTATCGGACTAATGAACTTTTCGCAGCAGCACAGATCGTTCAACTATTTCAGGTATATCCAGCCGATGAAGCATCTGATATCTTATGTGGAAGACACGCTTAGTGAATATGATCTTAAAGAGACTGACGAGTTTAATCTGGTGGTTTTTACGGATAATGTCTTAGAGCAGAATATGTATGATTATGCGAAGTTCTTCTTCCCTAAGGCTATAGTGTATATCGGGATGGAGAATATATATCCGGATATAGAAAATGAAGATCTTGCCACATTCATGTATGCCGATGATGACAGATTGGACAGGCTGATACCGGAGGAAGACCCGACTCCCCTTTATATAAAGATAATGGATTGCCCGGCAGAAAGAAGGGATTTTATAAATAAAAGATATGACTTTACGGCAGAATGGTACCGGAAGGTTAAATGAAAAAGAGCAGCGGTTTAGTTACCGCTGCTCTTTTCAAGTTCTTCTTTATATAGGTCTTCTCCTAATTCTTCACATAATGTCGGTGCAGAGGAGAAAAGATCGGTCCCGAGCCCGAGCCTGTCGCCCTCTATATCTGCACCTATGGCAGAGAGTGTGGTAGGGAACATATCAAGTGATGAAAAAATCCTGTTTTTGGTATTTACCGGTGTTTTAGCCGGATTGATGAAGCAGTTGTAGGTAGTCCTTATATAGTCTTCATCGATATCTACTTTTGAGGTTTTCCGGTTGCCGAGATGGTCTCCGACCAGTATTATGGTCGTATCAGCGTAAAAAGGCTGCTGTTTTATCCATTCTACAAGCTCTGCGACAGCGCTTGAAGAGCAATCAACTGCTGCTAAGTAATCGTTATATATCCCTTCATCACAATCCTGGCAGCGGTGCCCGCATTCAAAGGTGTGGGTATCCATCGTGTACATGGTGACGAAGAAGGGCTTATCCTTCTTTGATACCTCGGTGATAAGCTCCTTGGTTATGTCGATCAGCTTCCTGTCCTCTATACCCCATTTCCAGATATAATCGGCACTCTCATCTGAGTATCCGAGTTCTGCAAGGTTTTCCCTGTCGTAGACCAGACTGTCATCGTATCTGCCTACATATGTGTCATACATGGAAAATGCGCCTTTAGAGCCTTCTATATATACCTGATTGTAGCCGTTATCATGCAGGATATCTTCCAGCTTTTTTACGGGCGGAAAGCCTGCCTTGCCCCACAAGGGGAATATCTTAGTATCAGTGGTTATACCGGTGGTCTGGGCCACAGTCGAGCCCATGGTATGTGAGATGGCGGGGACGAACACGGATGCTCCTCCTAGCCGGTCGGTATTTGAAAAGTTTACGCTGTCTTTTTCGCAGATCAGCTTAGAAAGTCCGCTGATATAATCCTTTTCCTGGGAACCGCCGGACTCTCTTGATGCATAAGTATTTTCCATGGATTCGAGGAAGATATATATGAGATTCCTCTTTTTACCGGGAAAGCTTACAACATTTTCCGTGGGTTCAACGTAGTACTTTTCATATATCCCGGATGTATCGCTCTTAACCTTTATATAGTGGGCGAAATTGGTCTGGGAAGAGAAAAGAAAAGTACATGTCAAAAAGAGCACAAGGGAAAGTACGATATGAACGGCTCTTTTTTTACGGTCAAGCTTAAGTGTATATTTCCCGTCGCGCCCGGTATCGGTCACGGTAAGCTTATCGTTATTGAAGCATTTGAGTAAATGGTAACCTAGATATCCCGACACAATGCAAAAGAAAACAACCAGCAGAAATCCTGCGATCAGGTCCTCTAAAGCCAGACCTCCTGCCGCAAAGGTGATCGTAAAAAGTATGGCTTCAAATTCCATATTGGAATATACATTATGTAAAAACAATGTGACCGTAAGCAGGAATACCGCAAGTGCGATAAGTAAGAGACAAAGGATTATCCATACCCATCTGCTTGATTTTTTGTTCTTTTCCTTGTCTATCACCTTTTGCGGAGTGTACATGACTGTAAAGTCACGGATGGCTTTCATTACGGGATTATCGTTTTTCAGAGCCTTTTGGGAAGCGTACCTTACTGCATAAGCTAAAAGCTTTAAGATAATACATCCCAAAATCCATAAGATGAACCATATGGGTAAGAACCGGGTTAAGGGGTGCTCAGAGTAGACTCCCGTCTTATCATCCCCGAATATGATATCTCCGACGGCTATCACTATAAAAGGAGAGAAGATAAGATATATCAGGCGGGTAAACCAAAAAACGGAACGTATGGGCTTTTCTTCAGCTGCATAAAAGAAAAACAGTGAAATGAGCGGGGGCAGGAATATAAGAAACCAGTCCGAAGCGGACAGCAGCTTCGGGTATAAAGGAAGCCTCACTACCGCGATGATGCTGATAAAGAATGCTCCAAGCATCGCGAGGGTAAAGTGAGTCCTTGTTATTTTTTTTATATCTTTAAAACTTTCTTTTATAACCGATACCGCGTTCATTTTCGATAATACTCCCGATAAAACTAAAAGTGCCGTAAAAACATTTGCTCATGATTTTACACTATTTTGGGGTTTGTGTAAATATTGATTTTACTTTCTTTATACGGTTACTATTCACAGCTGTCCAAATCTCACTCATAAACCTTCCGGCTGCGCCGTAAGCCGCCGCTAAAGCGGCTTATGTTTACTCGTGAGTTTTGTCCAGCTTCCACAGCTTAATCTGCATAAAAGCAAATCTGCAAGCGAGCTTGCGATTTGCTTTTTAGCAGATTAGTTGTGAATAGTAACCGTATCCACAAATCTGTGGTTGAAAAAAATCGGGATTTGAGTATAATGGTAATATTATGTATTGACTGTTTGAAAAAGGATGGAAAGGAAGCATGGATGACAGGAAAGTGATATATTATACGGATGAGCTCCATGACGAGTTTTCCACCTTTACCACCGATCCGCCGTATATAGACGGTTCGTATGATTACGAGAGAAGATCTGGTATAAAGAGATTTATGAATTTCTTTTTGTACCGGATAGTGATGTATCCGATAGTCGTACTGTATGCACTGATAGTATTCAGGCAGAAGATCGTAGGCATGGAAAAGCTTAAGCCTTTTAAGGGTAAGGGGATATTCCTCTACGGGAACCACACACAGCCGTTAGGGGATGCGTTACTGCAGACGAGGCTCACATTCCCGAGGAGGACATATATCATAGTCCATCCGAACAACCTTAAAGTACCGGTGTTCGGGAAAATGGTCCCCGCATTAGGCGGACTGCCCATACCGGACGATAAGGCCGCATATAAGAATTTTCTTGCAGCGGTAAATGGGAGAGTAACGGAAGGTAATCCCTTAGTCATATATCCGGAGGCACATATCTGGCCGTATTATACGGGGATCAGACCTTTTGTCGATACGTCATTCCTGTATCCGGTGAGTCTGCAGGCACCTGTATTCTGCTTTGTAAACACATATAAAAAGACAAGGATCAGGAAACGCCCGAAGATGGTTACATATATAGAAGGACCTTTTTATCCCGAAAAGGAAGGAAGCCCGAAGGTAAACAGGAAGCTGCTGAGGGATAAGGTGTATGCAAGGATGTGTGAGCTTGCCAAAAATTCGGATGTAAATGTGATCGAGTATATAAAAAAAGAGGAAAATAATGGTTAATGTTCTGTTTTGCGGAAATGAAGGAGTTTTGGACGGCATACTTACCTGTACCTTGTCGATACTTATGCGTACGGAGTCAAAGGAGCCTTTTACCTTCTATATCTTTACAATGGATCTGACACAGATCGATCCGAAGTATACGCCTGTAAGCGAAAAACAGATAGAAATATTCGGGAATGTGATAAAGTCCTATAACCCGGAAAATCAGGCAAAGCTTATAAGAGTGGATAAGTATTACAAAAAGTATTTCTCGGGATGTCCTAATGAGGATGCGTATTGCTCACCGTATACGCTTATCAGGCTTTTTGCGGATCTGGTAGATGGGATACCGGACAAGCTCTTATATCTCGATGCGGATATCTTCTTCAACCGTGATATCCGGCTTTTATACGATACCGATATCACAGGATATGAATATGCCGCTGCCAGGGATCATTACGGAAAATACCTCTTATATCCCAATTATATTAACGCGGGAGTACTGCTGTTTAACATGGCGGAAGCCAAAAAAACGGGATTGTTTAAAAAGGCGAGGGGCTGGATCAGGAAAAAGAAGCTGGTGTTTGCCGATCAGAGTGCTCTTATCCGATCCACAAGCAGGAAAAAAATGTTAAAGCAACGGTTTAACGACCAGAAGTTCTTACATAAATGGACGGTCGTAAGGCATTTCTCTAAAAGACTTTTTTACCTCCCTTATCCCCATACGGATAACATAAAACAATGGGATGTAAAAAGAGTACACAAAGTATTTAAATATCATCAGTTTGATGATATCTACCGAGAATATGCAAAAATAAAGAAACTTTTTTAATAACTAAACTTTGAAATGACAGGTCGAAACAATGATCAAACCGGTAATTGAAATTTTTTATGCATTTGATGATAGTTTTTTGAAATATGCGGCTGTTTCCATGATCTCACTTATGGAAAACGCCTCTAAAAACTATGATTATAATATCCATATACTAAACGGAGGACTTTGCGACAGATCGAAGGAACAGATAAAGAGCATGGCGAAGCCCGGATTTACTTTCTCTTTTGAAGATGTCTCCGATTATCTGAGCACTCTTTCACACGATCTTCCTTTGAGAGATTATTATTCGAAGACCACATATTACCGGCTTTTTATAGCAGATATGCACCCGGAGCTGGATAAGGCTCTCTACATAGATGCGGATACGGTCATCCGGGGAGATATATCCGTTCTGTATAATACCGATATAAAGGACCGGTACTTAGCAGCATGCCACGAACTGGCTATGCTGTGCGTGGAAGAGTTCGGCGACTATGTCGAGAAATGCGTGGGAGTATCCAGATATGAGTTCTTCAACTGCGGAGTATTGCTCATAAATGTAAAGGAGTGGAGAGCACACAAGGTACTTAACCGTTTCATGGGGCTTCTTCATCAATATGATTTTGTCGTAACCCAGGATGAGGATTATCTGAACCTGATATGCAAGGATCATGTGCTTTTTGTGGACGGAAAATGGAATTTTGAGACGATGTTCGAGCCGCCCTGCCCGGTAGATGAGATAGGGATATTCCATTTTATCATGTTTGAAAAGCCGTGGCATTACAGGGACTGCCCTTACTTCGATATATATCATGCGTATGCAAAAAAGACTTTGTTTTATGATGAGATCGTAAAGGAGCTTGATGCTTACAGTAAAGATGATGCCGAAAAGGATAAAAAAGGATACGAAAATCTTGTGGCATTAGCCGTAAAAGAGGCCGATAACGAGAATAACTATCAGAACTTCTTAAACAAGAAGAAGAGAGCAGCCGACAGGGTAGCCATAGTAAAGAAGATAAAAGAATATGAACTTGCCGGAAGATTTGATGAGGATGTGGAGGACGATCCGCCGTCAAAGGTACTGAACCCCGAGGATATAGATTATTTCAGGCGCAATCCCATAAAGAAGCTCTTAACCAAGATTGCCTTCGGCCTGGCCAGGAAACTGGTCAAAAAGCTTATAAAGGAAAAGAAGCTCATCATAAAGGAAATGCGCGGCATAGAGAATTTCAGGAACTTAAACAGCGGAGCCGTCATCACCTGCAACCACTTCAACGCATTTGACAGCTTTGCGATCCAGCTGGTATATGATGCGGCCAATAAGCCGAAGCGCACCTTCTACAGGATCATCCGTGAGGGTAATTATACATCCTTCCCTGGATTTTATGGATTTATGATGAGGCACTGCAATACGCTGCCTCTTTCATCCAACTACACGACCATGAAAAAGTTCATGAAGTCGACCAATAAGCTTTTGCAAAAGGGACACTTTGTACTCGTATATCCTGAGCAGAGCATGTGGTGGAATTACAGAAAGCCTAAGCCTCTAAAGGACGGAGCTTATGTATTTGCCGCCAAGAACAATGTGCCGGTGCTCCCGTGCTTTATAACCATGCGTGATTCGGATATATTGGGAGAGGACGGATATTTTATCCAGGAATACACCGTACATATCTCCGAACCCATCTATCCGGATGCATCACTTCCGTATAAGGCCAATGTGGAGATGCTGAAAAACAAGAATTACGAGCTCTGGAAGGACATATACGAGAAGGAATACCAGAGACCTCTCATATACAGCTAAAATTTTAAAAAAGTGCTTGACACACATAAAAAATGATGCTATACTACAGCAAGTTGTGAGAAATCACATGTAAAGCAGAGTATCCGCTCTCACCCCCAGCGCATTTTTGCAGTGAAAGGGTTCTGATATTAAATGTAAGTACTATATAGTACTCTTTATGCGGATAGCTTTGCTGTCCGCTTTTTATTTTATCACTTTTATTAGCATTGGAGGTGCAGATTATTAGCGACTATTTCATTAATGAACAGATTCGGGATAAGGAAGTAAGACTTATCGGTGAGAACGGTGAACAGCTTGGTATTATGTCAGCCAGGGAAGCTCTTGACAAAGCAAGAGAGGCCGACCTCGATCTGATCAAGATAGCGCCCACGGCAAAACCGCCGGTTTGTAAGATAGCTGATTTCGGAAAGTTCCGTTATGAGGCTATGAGAAAAGCAAAGGAAGCAAAGAAGAATCAGAAGGTTACCGAAATTAAGGAATTACGTCTTTCGCCGAATATTGATGAAAACGATTTGAACACAAAGGCAAATCAGGCTCGCAAATTTCTGCAGCATGGCGATAAAGTAAAGGTAACGCTTAAATTCAGAGGCCGTGAGATGGCTCATATGAATCTGGGCAAAGAAATTCTTGACAGCTTCGCAGCTAAACTTGAGGACTGTGCAGTCGTAGAGAAAGCAGCAAAGCTCGAAGGCAGAAACATGATCATGTTCCTGTCGGAGAAGAGATAAGTAAGTAAAGTAAGACTTCAAAACATATCATAAGGAGGAAAGTAAAATGCCGAAGTTGAAGACAAACAGGGCAGCCGCTAAGCGTTTTAAGGCTACCGGTACAGGAAAGATTAAGAGAATGAAGGCAGGTAAGCAGCATATTCTTACCAAGAAGTCTCAGAAAATGAAGAGAAGATTAAGAAAGGGAACCTTACTTGATTCTGCAAATTTAGCAGCAACAAAGAAGATGTTACCTTACATCTGATGAGACGGGATCTAAGTATATAGGAGGATATTAAAATGGCAAGAATTAAAGGTGGCTTAAATACCAAGAAAAAGCATAATAGAGTATTAAAGCTTGCTAAGGGCTTTAGAGGTGCTAGATCTAAGCAGTACAGGACAGCTAAGCAGGCTGTTATGAGAGCTC
>CACYIR010000083.1 GCA_902774525.1 uncultured Lachnospiraceae bacterium | reverse complement strand
TGAATATTGAGAACTCTCCGCCTCCGACTATCTGGAACTTAACTTCGACACCTTCTGATTTTCCTATCCAGTGTCTCTGCATATCCTTAGTGGACTCGGGCCAGTCGATCTCGTTTAAGCCTTCAAGAAGCTTTTCAGCAAATGCGGGCTGATCGATAACCCACTGCTTCATGTTCTTACGAACTACGGGGAATCCGCCACGCTCTGACTTTCCGTCTATAACCTCATCGTTGGAAAGTACGGTGCCGAGTTCCTCGCACCAGTTAACAGGCATGTCGATATATTTTGCATAACCATCCAGATAAAGCTGCTTAAATATCCACTGGGTCCAGTGATAGAACTTGGGATCCGATGTGGCTACGAGCTTGCTCCAGTCGTAATCAAATCCGAGCTCCTTAAGCTGCTTGGAGAAGGTCTTGATATTCTCAGCGGTAAAGCCCTCCGGATGATGTCCTGTATTTATGGCATACTGCTCAGCAGGAAGTCCGAAAGAGTCATATCCCATGGGATGTAGTACGTTGTAGCCCTGCATCCTCTTCATCCTTGATATTATGTCCGTAGCTGTATAACCTTCCGGATGACCTGCATGAAGGCCTACACCCGAAGGATACGGGAACATATCAAGTGCGTAGAATTTGGGCTTAGAAAAGTCCCATACATCTGTCTTAAAGGTTTCGTGTTCGCTCCAGTAGGCCTGCCACTTAGGCTCTACCTGTTTAGGGTCATATACTCTTTCCATACGACTGTCCTTCTTTCTTTTTCTGATTATTCCCCATTCTATCCCAAATATCAAAAAAGTGCAAGAGGAAAATAAGAAATAATGCTTGCGTTCATATTTTAATGATGCTATGATACTAAATACTAAAGAGAGTTGCTTTATACAGCAATCCCGCATCATAAATAAAAGACTGCCGCGGACAGATTTTTACAGGAGTAAGGTTTCAGATGTATAACAAAACAGACAGATACAGCAAAAGCAGAAAAACAGATAATACAGGATATAAAAAAGCCTCAGCTTCCGGAAAATACGGAAATAAAAAATCCGGCACAAATGACAGATACAACAAAACAGATAAAAGGACTGCCGCTCCCAAAAGCGAAGGTACAGGTACAAAAGATATCAGAAGTTCACTTCCCGATGCAGCTGAGATCAAGGGTCTGCTTGGTACCGTATCGGATTTCAGGATCAATAAGCTTACTCCTATCGGAGCGTTTTTAACTCCCATGGATCCTAACGGGACCGAAGGCAGTGCCGGTAGCAGCTTATCAGGCTTTGAAATATTACTTCCGAAGAATGAATTTGTTGATAAATCCTTACGACGCGGCGACCTTATACAGGCCTACACGTATCTTGACTCAGAAGACAGACCGGTGGCTACATTAAGGACTCCTGCAATCAGTCTGGGCGGTCTCGCTCTCTTAAAGTGCAACCAGGCTACCCCCTTGGGCGCATTTCTTGATTGGGGACTCATGAAGGATTTGTTCCTTCCCTTTAACGAGCAGACATACAAGGTAAAGGCCGGTGATGAAGTACTGGTTACCATGTACATGGACAAAAGCAGCCGTCTGTGTGCGTCCATGAAAGTATACAAACTGCTAAAAACCGATTCATCTTACAAGCCCGGTGACCATGTGACAGGTCTTGTTTATCAGCTGTCAGACAGATTCGGTGCTTATATCGCAGTTGATGATATTTACTCCGCAAGGATACCTGCCAAAGATCTGGTTAAAAGCTTAAGGATCGGTGAACGCCCTACCTTAAGAGTATCAAAGGTGCTTCCCGACGGAAAGCTTGAGCTTTCCATGCGTGAACCCGCACATCTTCAATTGAGTGATGACTGCGAGCTTATATTAAATGAGCTTAAAAATGCAAAAAACGGCTTCCTTCCCTACCATGATAAGACAGAAAGCCTGATACTTAAAACTAAGTTTAATATGTCCAAAAATGCATTTAAGCGTGCTATCGGCCACCTGTATAAGCAGGGGCTGATAGAGATATATGAGAACGGAATTGAACTGAAATAATACTATAAACCATCAGCTAAAACTAAAAGCTTCCCGTTAACGGGAAGCTTTTTATATACTTTACTTTAACATTGTCTTCAAGAACTCACCTGTAAAGGACTTCTTGTTCTTTGCTATCTGTTCCGGGGTGCCTTCGGCTACGACCGTACCGCCTCTGTCACCGCCTTCGGGACCGATGTCGATTATGTAGTCGGCACACTTTATCACATCCAGGTTATGCTCGATGACCACAACGGTATTGCCGTTTGCGGTAAGCCTCTGAAGAATCTCTATCAGCTTTTTTACATCATCAAAATGCAGACCAGTGGTCGGCTCATCGAGGATGTATATGGTCTTTCCGGTACTCCTCTTGCTAAGCTCTGTGGCAAGCTTTACACGCTGTGCCTCGCCGCCCGAAAGGGATGTAGAAGGATGCCCGAGCTTTAAGTAACCTAATCCCACTTCATTCAACGTCTCTATCTTACGCCTTATGGAAGGTACGTTTTCAAAGAACGTTACTGCCTCTTCTATCGGCATTTCAAGCACTTCGTATATATTCTTTCCTCTGTATCTTACATCCAGGGTATCCCTGTTATAACGCTTTCCCTGACAGACTTCGCAGGGCACATAGATATCAGGCAAGAAGTTCATTTCTAT
Organism: uncultured Lachnospiraceae bacterium; assembly: GCA_902774525.1. GTDB lineage: Bacteria > Bacillota > Clostridia > Lachnospirales > Lachnospiraceae > RUG11977. The sequence continues at coordinate 10,888 of CACYIR010000083.1, read as the reverse complement.
CTTTATGATACCGTCTCCCGAGCAGGCTTCACATCTTCCGCCCTTTACATTGAAACTGAAACGGCCTTTAGTGTAACCCTTGGTTTTCGCATCAACGGTTGATGCGAAAAGATCACGGATCAGGTCAAATGCTCCCGTATATGTAGCAGGGTTTGACCTCGGTGTTTTTCCTATGGGTGACTGGTCGATATCGATGACTTTATCGAGCTTCTCCATACCCAGGATATCATCATGTTTTCCGGGGATGATGGTACGCGCACGGTTCAAGTCTTTTGCAAGCCTCTTATACAATATCTCTGTAATGAGCGAGCTTTTTCCTGAGCCCGATACTCCCGTGATACATGTAAATACTCCGAGCGGGATCTTCACATCTATGTTTTTAAGATTGTTTTCCCTTGCACCTTTTATGGTAAGATAGTCCGCAGGTTTTCTCCTTTTCTTTGGCACCGGTATGCTCATTTTTCCGCTAAGATACTGTCCGGTGATGGAGTTGGGATTCTTTGATATCTCCTCCGCTGTACCGATAGCCACTACCTCGCCGCCTTTTGAGCCCGCTCCCGGACCTATGTCTATGATACAGTCAGCAGCTCTCATGGTATCCTCGTCATGCTCTACCACTATGAGCGAATTACCCAGATCTTTTAAGTCTTTCAAAGCCTTGATCAGTTTTCCGTTATCCCTCTGATGAAGACCGATACTTGGTTCATCAAGGATATATGCGACTCCTACAAGTCCCGAACCTATCTGCGTGGCAAGCCTTATACGCTGTGCTTCTCCGCCTGAAAGTGACGCCGTAGCTCTGGAGAGTGTAAGATAGTCAAGGCCTACCTCTATAAGAAATCCTACGCGGGCATTTATCTCCTTTAAGATAAGGCGCCCTATCTTCTTCTGCATCTCGGTGAGCTCGAGTCCTTTCATAAATGCAGCAAGCTCAACTATTGAAAGGTCGGTAACCTCAGAGATGTTTTTATCTCCTATGGTCACTGCAAGTGCTTCTTTTTTAAGTCTCCTTCCCTTACAGGTCTCGCAGGGGATGATCTGCATGTACTGCTCGTATTCCTGTTTCGTCGACTCCGCAGCCTCTCTGTATCTGCGCTTTATGTTTCCCAATATACCCTCAAAAGCGGTATCAAAGCTACCTTCACTGTAGGAACCCTTGTAGTAGACATTCAGCCTTTCTCCGTCGGTACCGTAGAGTATGAGGTACTTATCCCTGTCGGAAAGCTTGTTGAACGGTTTTTTGAGATCTATCTTGTATTTTTTTGCAAGTGCATCCAGGATCACTCTTCCATACGAGCCGGGATCGGCTAAAGACTTCCATCCGGGGATAGTTACCGCACCTTTTTCTATTAAGCTCATGCTCTGGTCGGGCATGATAAGATCAAAGCTGAACTCCTGACGTGAGCCTAAGCCCGCACACTCGGGACATGCTCCGAACGGGTTATTAAACGAGAAGGTACGGGGCTCGAACTCTTCTATGCTTATACCGCAGTCGGGACATGAGAAATTCTGACTGAGGGTTATTTCTGTCGGAAGCGAGTCTGCTGCCTTTCCCGACTTTGATGACTTTTCTCCGTCCGATGAAGCAGTGTCACTGCCTGCAGGACTTCCGACTATCTCGCATACAGTAAGTCCTCCTCCAAGCTTAAGACTGCTCTCCAGTGAATCGGAAAGTCTTTTTTCTATCCCTTCCTTTACAACAAGTCTGTCGATGATGACAGAAATGTTATGCTTGATATTCTTATCGAGCTTGATTTCCTCGCTTAAGTCATACATATGACCGTCCACGGATACACGCACGTAGCCGCTGCGTCTCGCCTGATCGAATACCTTGGTATGCTCGCCTTTTCTGCCACGCACTACAGGGGATAAAAGCTGTATCCTGGTGCTTACGGGCAGTGCCATGATCTCGTCCACCATTTGGTCTATGGTCTGTCTCTTTATCTCCTTGCCGCAGTTCGGACAGTGAGGTATACCTATCCTCGCATAAAGCAGACGGAAGTAATCATATATTTCCGTAACCGTACCTACGGTTGAACGGGGGTTGTGGTTAGTAGATTTCTGATCTATGGATATAGCGGGAGGAAGTCCTTCTATGGACTCAACATCGGGCTTCTCCATCATGCCTAAGAACTGGCGGGCATAGGATGAAAGTGACTCCATGTAACGACGCTGACCCTCGGCATATATTGTATCAAATGCGAGTGAGGACTTACCCGAACCTGACAGTCCCGTAAGTACTACAAAGCTGTCTCTCGGGATATCAACGCTTAGGTTTTTCAGGTTGTTCTCCTTTGCCCCTCTTATCTTTATGTAATTTTTTACCATGTCGTTTTTCATTTCTTTGTTTCCTGTTTCTGATTTTATTTCTCGGCTAATCTCCGGCGGATCTCCATCATCTTGTCACGGAGTTCGGCTGCCTTCTCAAACTCGAGCTCGGCTGCTGCCTTCTGCATCTCCTTCATCAGCTTGTCGGCTGCTGCCTCAAGCTCCCGGATGCTCATGGATTCAGGCTCCTTCTTTATGCCGTAGTAATCCTTGTCCACCTTCTTCGAGATACTGATCAGCTCTCTTACCTTCTTTACTATGGTCTTGGGAGTGATACCGTTTTTCTCGTTATACTCGGACTGGATCTTTCTTCTTCGGTTGGTTTCATCTATGGCGTTCTTCATGGAATCTGTCATGGTATCGGCATACATTACCACATGTCCGTGCTCGTTACGTGCGGCACGTCCTATGGTCTGTATAAGAGACACCTCCGAACGCAGGAAACCTTCCTTGTCCGCATCAAGTATAGCCACCAGGCTTACCTCAGGAATATCAAGTCCTTCACGTAGCAGGTTGATACCTACCAGTACATCAAACACATCCATACGCATGTCACGGATGATCTTGGAACGCTCCAAAGTATCTACATCCGAGTGTAAGTACTTAACCCTGATGCCGGCCTGCCTTAAGTATTCTGTCAGTTCCTCAGCCATACGCTTGGTAAGAGTAGTTACAAGCACCTTGCCGGCTATGGGCTTTTCCCCTGTCTCATCAGGAGTCTGTGCTTTCTTTATCTCATTCCTGATCTCGGAGATCAGGTCATCTATCTGACCTTCAGCAGGGCGTACATCCACCTCAGGATCAAGAAGTCCGGTAGGACGTATTACCTGCTCGGTACGCATGAGCTCATGTTCTGCCTCATAAGGACCGGGAGTAGCTGACACAAACATTACCTGATCAAGCCTGTCCTCAAACTCGTTAAACTTTAAGGGCCTGTTGTCCAGTGCTGAAGGGAGTCTGAAACCGTAATCCACCAGTACCTGTTTTCTCGCTCTGTCACCGTTAAACATACCTCTGAACTGGGGCATGGTCATATGGGACTCATCCACTATCATAAGATAGTCATCACCGAAGTGCTCTATAAGCATCTCTATATCAAAATTAGTGCGTTCACTAATTCTCTGAGCCTCTATGAGCTTTTCACGGTCCTTAAAGTATTTTACACGTTCTACGAGTTCTGCTTCTATGTTGGTGAGAGCTTTTTTCATCCTGTCTTCAGGGACAACATAGTGTGAAGCAGGGAACAGCATCACATGTTCCAAAACAGCCTTAACTTTGCCTGTCAGTGCCTCTGTCTGGGATATTCTCTCCACTTCATCACCGAAAAACTCGATACGGTATGCGTATTCGTCGGATGCTATGGGATATACCTCCACTACGTCCCCCTTAACACGGAATGTACCACGGTGGAAATCTATCTCATCCCTTATGTACTGCATATCCACGAGACGCCTGATCATATCGTCCCTGTCCACAGTCATGCCGGGACGTAAGGAGAGTGTCATCTCGGTATAGTCTTCCTGGGCAGCAATACCGTATATGCAGGATACGCTGGCAACGATTATAACATCACGTCTTTCGGCAAGCGCAGCTGTAGCCGAGTGGCGCAGACGGTCTATCTCGTCGTTTATCGCGGAATCTTTTTCTATATATGTATCAGTCGAAGGCACGTATGCCTCGGGCTGGTAATAATCATAATATGATACGAAATACTCCACCGCATTCTCGGGGAAAAACTCTTTAAACTCCCCGTAGAGCTGTGCGGCAAGTGTTTTATTGTGAGCTATGACTATAGTGGGCTTGTTTAATGCCGCTATAACATTCGCCATCGTGAATGTCTTGCCGGAACCGGTAACTCCGAGCAGGGTCTCGAACTGATTCCCGGCCTTAAAACCGTCCACTAAAGCTTTTATAGCTTCCGGCTGGTCGCCGGTAGGTTTAAAATCGCTGTGTAATACAAAATGGTCCATTTTATTTCCTATCATCTGAGAAATAAAAGCGGAGAAAAATGCTTATGTGCATTCCCCGCTTTTTAGCTTCATATATCGGTTTATATAATATTTATTCCTTTGAACTGTCTTCTCCTGCCTCAGTACTGCCCTCTTCCGCCGCCTTGCGCTTGGCTTCCTCTTCCGCTCTGCGTCTGGCTTCTTCCTCTTCCTTGCGGCGTCTTTCGGCTTCTTCAGCCTCATATATGGCCTTTATGCCGGCTTTTATGGTCTGGGCTTCATCACGTGAAAGAAGACGGTTATGGTCTACTACTAAAAGTATCCTTCCGTGATGGCTGCAGGCTCCCACTACATACGCAGTCTTACCTGAATGGATCACTATGGGAATACGCTGAAACTCTCCGTCGGCAATGACATCGATCTCTACAACCTTATCCACCCTGTATGCCACGGTCCCGTTAAATGTACTCATGTATATCAGCTGGCTGTACTTCGGCTGCTCGCTTTTATCGGTCCCGAATAAACTGCGCAGTCTTACTATGGGTACCCATTCTCCTCTGAACTTTATAAGCCCTTCCACGAAATCAGGGGCACCGCCAAGGAGCATCTGGGGAACTCCGTTTTCTATACTCCGGACACTTGCACTGTCAAGGCCGTAATATTGTCCGTCGATGTCACAGATGACTTGTTTATTCATAATATCCACCTCATCAGTCAGCTACGCTGACAGGTTAGAGCAGTACCCAACGAGGCGTAGCTGAGTTGCCGGTACTGCCTATGTGCTTTGCACTCTCCCTCAAGGGGAAGCCTTGGATGTGGCACAGAGGAAAGTGTTTTGGCACATTACTCTGTCAGGTCTCCGCCCTTATAAGGAGGACAACCCTGTTTAAGCCACTTTAAGTATCCGTTAATAAATAAATCTATGCCGCCGTTAAGTACTGCATCCGCATTGGCGGTGCTCACTCCGGTACGAAGATCCTTGATCATCTTGTAAGGCTGCAGGAAGTAAGAACGTATCTGGCTTCCGAAGTTGTTGTCCTTTATCTCGCCACGGATATCCGCTGTCTTATCCAGGTTCTCCTGCTGCTTTAAGATAAGGAGCTTGGACTTCAATATCTGCATAGCCTTATCTTTGTTCTGGTATTGTGAACGCTCATTCTGGCAGGATACTACGATACCTGTCGGGAAGTGGGTGATACGGATAGCGGATGAGGTCTTATTTACCTTCTGTCCGCCGGCACCCGATGAACGGAATACATCTATACGGATGTCGTCATCAGGGATATCGATATCAAGATCTTCCTCTATGTCGGGCATAACATCACATGATACAAATGATGTCTGCCTTTTTGCCTGGGCATTAAATGGAGATATACGTACAAGTCTGTGTACGCCGTGCTCCGACTTTAAATGTCCGTAGGCATTCATACCGTTTATCTGCATGGTTACCGACTTATATCCTGCTTCATCACCCTCTAAGAAGTCGAGCAGTTCCAGTGAAAATCCTTTTGACTGCGCCCACATGGAATACATACGGTATAACATGCTGCACCAATCGCAGGCTTCTGTTCCGCCGGCCCCTGCATGAAGGGTTACTATCGCGTTGTTTTTATCAAACTCTCCGTCCAGAAGGGTTGCAAGCCTTACTTCTTCAAAGTTGTTAGTGAAGCTTTCGAACTCAGCCTGTACCTCTTCTACCATGGATTCGTCGTTTTCTTCGTTTACCATCTCAATAAGATCGTATAGGTCATTGTACTGTGCCTCTAAGTCCTTATACTCCTGGATGGTATCCTTAAGGTTTTTCAGCTCCTTCATATAGTTCTGGGCTTTTGCCGCATCATTCCAGAAGCCTTCTTCCTCCATGATGCCTTCTATTTCCTCAACCCTGAAACCTTTTTTCTCAAGGTCAAGGGATTCGCCCACTTCTTTTAAGGGAGCTGCGTATTGATTTAATTCGTATTTTATCTGATCTAATGCTACCATGTTTTCCTCGAAATATTATCTTTTGATCCTTCGCTTCGCTCAGGATGACATTTTAAATTTTCAATCAGAGAACCGTCCCTGTGATTGACACCTCATCCGGCACTTCGTGCCACCTTCCCTTCGCCAGGGACGGCATCGTACGTCGAATGCTTTAGCGTTCGACTCCAGCACTACGTGCATCGATATATCCCCTCAAGGGGAAGGCTTAAAGTCTGTCAAGTCTCGTACTTGCCGGAGGCCTTGCAGCAGAACTTGTACTTCTTGCCGCTTCCGCAAGGACAGGGATCGTTGGGAAGGATCTTCTTTGCTACACGGCGCTTAGGTGCGTTTACTACCGAGTCATCCTTGTTGGTACCTGACTCCTTGGCTACCTGCTCACGCTCTACCTTTCTCTCTACCTGTACTCTTAAGAGCATCCTTACAGTGTCTTCGGCTATACCGTCGGTCATCTCCTGGAACATATCGAAGCCCTGCATCTTGTATGAATCGATAGGATTACGCTGTGCATAGGACTGAAGTCCGATGCTCTGGCGGAGCTGGTCCATATCGTCGATATGGTTCATCCATCTGGTATCTATAGCCTTTAAGAGGACGATACGCTCAACCTCACGGAAGTCCTCAGGCTGCGCAAATTCATTCTCTTTTGCTTCATATATCTCAAGTGCACGCTTCTGAAGTCTTTCTGTAAGAACCTTTTTCTTGATGCTCTTTACTTCATTCTCTGCTATCTCTACGCGCTCCATAGGGATGATAGGAAGGAGCATATCGTTAAGCGCTTTGAGATCCCACTCTTCAGGTACCTGATCGTCGCCGATGACAGCATTTACACAGCCGTCCACGGTATCATCCAGCATCCTTAAGATTGTGTCTCTCATGCTCTCGCCGTTAAGAACTCTCATTCTCTCGGCATAGATGATCTCACGCTGCTCGTTGTTTACACCGTCGTATTCCATAATATTCTTACGGATACCGAAGTTGTTGTTTTCTATCTTCTTCTGAGCACGCTCGATGGCATTGGTAAGCAGCTTATGATGTATCTCCTGACCGCGCTGTACACCCAAGGTCTTAAAGACGCTCATCATTCTCTCTGAACCGAACAGACGCATAAGGTCGTCCTCAAGAGAGATGAAGAACTTGGATTCACCGGGATCTCCCTGACGTCCGGAACGTCCGCGGAGCTGGTTGTCTATACGGCGTGCCTCATGACGTTCGGTACCTATGATACGGAGTCCGCCTGCAGCCTTAACCTTTTCAACCTCTTCCTTGTACTTAGCCTCGTCCATACCCTCTTCGAAGGTACCGCCGAGCTTGATATCGGTACCACGGCCGGCCATGTTGGTGGCAATGGTAACAGCACCGTAACGTCCTGCCTCCGCTACTATCTCAGCTTCCATCTCATGGAACTTGGCATTTAAGACATTGTGCTTTATATTCTTTTTCTTAAGATACATACTGATCTCTTCAGAAGCCTCGATCGTGATGGTACCTACAAGTACCGGCTGTCCCTTCTGATGAGCCTCGATGATGGCCTCGATGATAGCCTCGATCTTCTCCTGATGAGTACAATATACGGCATCCTCATAGTCTATTCTTATAACAGGCTTATTCGGAGGTATGGTAACTACATCCATGCCGTATATCTCACGGAATTCCTTATCCTCAGTGATGGCGGTACCGGTCATACCGCACTTCTTCTGATACTTGTTGAAGTAATTCTGAAGGGTGATGGTAGCCAAGGTCTTGGACTCCCTGTTGACCTTTACATGTTCTTTTGCTTCTATCGCCTGATGGAGACCGTCGGAGTAACGTCTGCCGGGAAGGATACGTCCCGTAAAGTCATCTACTATCAGTACTTCATTATCTTTTACTACATAGTCCTTATCCCTGAACATAAGGTAATGAGCCTTTAATGCCAGGATGATGTTGTGCTGTATCTCCAGGTTTTCTACATCTGAGAAGTTGTCGATATGGAAGAACTGCTCTACCTTGGCAACACCCTGTGCGGTAAGGTGGACTGTGTTTTCCTTTTCGCTTACTACGAAATCACCTGTTTCCTCAGGCTCCTCGCCGCCGAACTTGGCCGCCATAACGGTTTCCATCTTGCTGAGCTCTTTTTCGGTACCCTTCTGCATCTGGCATGCCAGGATATCACACATCTCGTAAAGCTTGGTGGACTTGCCGGAAGGACCTGATATGATAAGAGGAGTACGTGCCTCATCTATCAAACAGGAGTCAACCTCGTCGATAACAGCAAAGTGGAGCTTACGCTGTACCATCTGCTCCTTATATACCACACGGTTGTCACGCAGGTAGTCAAAACCGAACTCATTGTTGGTACCGTATGTGATATCGCAGTTGTATGCCGCACGTCTGTCATCTGCATTCATGGTGTTAAGGATATACCCGCAGGTAAGTCCCATGAACTCATATATTTTTCCGTTATTTTCCGCATCACGCTTAGCCAGGTAATCGTTTACCGTAACTACGTGTACGCCTTCGCCTTCAAGGGCATTAAGATATATAGCCAGTGAAGATGTAAGTGTTTTACCTTCACCGGTGAACATCTCGGAGATACGTCCCTGATGCAGTATGATGGCACCTAAGAGCTGTACATGGAATGCTCTCTGGTGAAGTGTTCTTACACCTGCCTCACGGGCTGCAGCAAATGCCTCGGGAAGAAGGTCATCAAGGGTCTCGCCGTTTGCCAGTCTTTTCTTAAACTCATCGGTCATAGCTCTTAACTCTTCATCCGACTTTGCCTGCATCGTAGGCTCCAAGTCCTCTATCTTCTGAGCGATCGGTTCGATCCTTTTGATCTCACGCTCACTCCTTGTCTTAAATATTTTGCGCCATAAACTCTTTTTAGCCATTTCATAGTCCTCGTGTCGTTTTCTGATGTAACTGCAAGCCGCAGTAAACTATCATAATATTTTACCATTAAAATGCAAGTATGTCAAACTTTTTTAATGCCGGTAAAGCTCCCTCTTTAAGCACTGTTCAGGCGCACAAAACGACATAAAAGAGCGTAACAGTCGCAACTGTTACGCTCTTAATATATATTATCAAATTATATTAAATGATCATAAGCAAGTCCTAAGTATGACTCCGGCATCAGCCCTTCTTAAATACTGAATCCTTACTAAGACCTTTTGCTGTAAGAACTTTCTTGTATGAAGAGAGCTTCTTGGAAGGTGCGGTTACGGTAACTTTGTTCTGGATTTCTGCAAATGCTTCTTTCCCTACAGTTTTGGATGTAAGCTTTTTGGACTTGATAACGATATCTTTTAATTTGAAGGCACAGCAAAAAGCCTGTTCTTCAATAGTCTTTACATTTGCTCCTATTACTACTTTTTCCATCTCGCTGTCATAATTAAATGCATATTTACCGATACCGGTAACCTTATAGGTTATGCCGTCAACCTTTATAGACTTAGGAATAGTAACTGTTGTTTTTTCTTTCTTATAATTATCGATACCGACCACGTAAACAGCACCGGCTTTTTTCTTGGTACCTACGGTCTTGATGCCATATATTAAGTTATCAACGGATACCACATCATCTTTCTTGATGGCAGTGTCTGCTTTAGCGGATATGGTACAATGCTTGCCGGTGATGCTATAAGTATACTCGTCATGGTGTACAACTTTGTATCCGGCTGCCTGCATCTTATCATAGTCAGCGTAACGTGCTATTTCCTGAGGTTTTTCAGCATCCGAATAAACTATCACAGAGCTGCTTTCTTCACCGTCATCATTCCACTCGTAATGTGACTGGCAAAGATAATTCTTTCCGCCTTTTTCAAGCAGAGTATAGAAAGTATTGTATAATCCGCTTTCGTGTGTACGCTGAACACTGGTCTCCATATCTATTACTTCTCTCCTAAGAAGACCGCCTGCCAGTTTAACACCGTCAAGATCTATACCGTCCTTTTCTTTCATGGTCTGGTATAAACCAACAAGATAATAGTTATAACTTCCGTCACTTTCGATGTTTACGGTAGCATTGCCGGTAACTTTAAAGAAACTTGATGCACCAAGGCTTTCTACGAATAACTTAATACCACTGCTTCCGTAAAGTGATTCTCTGTCATCCGAACCACCCTTAACGTTAAGTACACCGTCACCTGTGATGGTAAGACTTCCACCGTAATAATCAGACCAGATATAAAGCATCTCAAGAGTGTTTTCGCCCTTTACCTCGATCTTAAAGTCATCTCCCATCATGTTGCAGGAAATCTCTTTGCCGGTATAGTTATTAAGTGTAAGGGTATTGGTTTTCTCATTGTAGCTTATACCCTTGGGGATATTGGTGGTATAATTGTCGTTATTCTTTTTCATATAATCCGACATGTATATATAATTATTTATCTTATCCTCAAATCCCCACTCATTGACACCTATAACCTCGCCCTCCGTCTGGATATAAGCGAATGATTCAGCATCCTTACACGGTCCGTTGGATGCGCTTACGCCCTTGGGGTTAACAAAAAGCACTCCTAACAGTGCCAGACATAATACTGCTAAAATACCCGTTCTTTTCTTCATATAGTCTTCCTCCCAGAATCACGGTCATCCTACACTCTGCAGCGGATGACAAAGTTATTAAACAACTAATATTTATATCGGCA
>CACYIR010000082.1 GCA_902774525.1 uncultured Lachnospiraceae bacterium | reverse complement strand
GTTACCATACCGATGAGACCGATCTGATACAGAAAAGCCACAGTAGTACTCCGCGGATAAAACCCTTAAGCGAGGCAATTGGATATACTTTGGCTGCATACATAGTCTCACAAGGAAAAAAACGGCTATCCAAGCCGTTTTTTTAGTGTAGCACAAGTGCGTCCGGTATCAAGCGGACGCACGATTGCAAACGTCCGCAGTGAGAGTGTGTAGGAAGCCATTAGTATATCCTGCCGAGCGGTGATGGGTTTTATGCCGTGGTGTACTGCTGCGGCTTTTCGTAAGAGGGGACTCATTCATCCGGTAACAGCAGAGACCTTCTGTACTCGGCGGGACTCATGCCGACATATTTTTTGAATTTCTTGTGGAAATAGTCTACGTTGTTGTATCCGATACGTTCGGATATCTCGTAGACTTTTAATTTGTTCTGCTTTAAGAGCTCCTTGGAGTGCTCGATACGGATATGGTCGACGTAGGAGTTAAAGCTCTCGTTTACGGCCTTATTGAATATCTTGCCCAGATATGCACTGTTGTAACCGAAGAGTGGTGCGATGGTCTCAAGCTTGATATTGTTCTGGTAATTGTGGTCTATGTAGTAGATAACGTCGTCAAGGATACTGTCACGTGAGGAGTTACCCGTGGCGTTCATTATCATTTCAAACTGTCCCGAGAAGAAGAGGATGATCTCGTATAAGTAGTACTTGGTGGAGATAAGCTCTATAATGGATGAGTTCGTCGGGAAAGGTATTTTTTCGGCACCGTACAGATGGGAGATGGTCTCCTTGATCTGAAGGTAGAGGTCTGTCATGAAGAGCTTTACCGAATCGATGGTATCGTTTACGGTATAGAGGTACTCTTCAAGGGCGTACAGTGTCTCGGCTACTCGTTTTCTGTTGTAGGTCTGAAGGTGGTCGGTCAAGAGCTCGGCATACTTTGTGAGGAGCTTGTTGCTTAACTGGTTGTCCTTGGCATCGGCCTTGGGCAGTTCGTCGTAGCTTAAGGTGTGCTGTCCCTGTGCACAGAAGAAACGTCTGTTGATGAGGGCAAGTGCCTGGTTGTATGAGTTTGCGACCTCTTTTACGGAATTGACCGGGGTACCGTAGCATATGAATATGGTATCCATGGGGCTTCCGGCCTGAGGCGGTGTGCTGTCGTAGTGAGCTAAAAAGTCGTTAAATTGCTTTAAGGATACGGCACCTTTGAGCAGGATGACATCATTCTGGTCTATCCTGGTACATTCAAAGGTTTTGTTGTCCGTATTGGATATATTGAGCAGTTCTGCAAAGTCGTAGGTAAGGGATGAGAGCTTTTTGGAGAAGTTCTCATAGATCACTACCTGATAGGTATCGTAATTAAGTCCCAGCTCGTCAAGTGCGGGCTGCTCGTAAGTTTTTTCTTCTGCTTCACCGGTGATGATCTCTTTGAGGATTACATCACGGGCTTTATTACGGTATACATCTATATAGGTATCCTTGCTGCGTTCGTCGTCAAGGAGCTTTTTTACATAGGTTACGGCTTCTAAAAGGTCATCCTCGTCGATGGGCTTCGTGAGATAGAAGTCGACGTTGTAACGGATAGCGGTCTGTGCATATGTGAAGTCGGAGTAACCGGAAAGGATGATGCATTTCCCGGTAAAGCCTGCCTCGCGGGCCGCCTTTATTACTTCGGTACCGTGAAGTTTGGGCATACGGATATCAAGCAGGATCAGATCCGGATTGTATTTTTTGATTATATCCAGAGCTTCCTGCCCGTTTTCTGCTTCATAATCCGTGGAAAAGCCCATGGATTCCCAGTCGAGCAGGCATTTGATTCCGCGGCGTATGGAACTTTCATCGTCAGCAAATAATACACGGTACATAAAGTGGTTCCTTTCAGATAGTTATATACATAATTATATCACAACCGAAATAATTTGCAAAAGAAAAATTGACTATAATATGCCTGTTTGGTATACTTTAAAAATAAGGTATATATGTCGGAAAAGACATGGAAGCTGACAAAGAGGGCTGTCCTTTTTGTCACATCAGGAGGAGCAAGTGAAGCTGGGTGATTTACTGAAATATAATGATATAGTGGTACAGGGACATGATAATCCGGATGCGGATGCGATAGCGGGGGCATATGGGCTTTATCTGTTTTTTAAAGCAAAAGGCAAAAATGTCAGGATGATATACGGCGGCAGGAATGCCATACAGAAAAGAAACCTTGTGCTGATGGTGGAAAAGCTGGAAATACCTATCGAGTATGTGACTGAGCTTGATACGGTACCGGAACTGCTGCTTACCGAAGACTGCCAGTACGGGGAAAGAAACGTGCAGCATTTTGAGGGTAAGACGGTGGCAGTCATAGACCATCATATGGCAAGACCGGAAAAGCTGCCCGAGCTTAGCGAAGTACGTGATAATTACGGTGCATGTGCCACCATTATCTGGGATATGCTTGAAAGTGAAGGCTTTAATGTAACAGAGAATGAATCCCTGGCTACGGCTCTGTACTACGGACTTTTTATGGATACGGGTAAGCTTCAGGAGATAAGGCATCCCAAGGATAAGGATATGAGGGATGAGCTGGAGTTCTGTCTTAACAGGGGTATCCTTACACTTCTTGAGAACAGCAATATCTCCCAGGAGGAGTTAAAGATAGCGGGCAGAGCAATGTCGCATGTGGATTATGAGGATAACGGCAGCAGCGGATTTGCCATAGCTGAGGCGGAAAAGTGCGATCCCAATATACTCGGTGTCATAAGCGATGCATTGATAGAGGTTGATACGATCGGAAGCTGTGTGGCTCTGTGCGCTTTGGATGACGGTGTTAAGCTTTCTGTCAGAAGCTGCGAGAGAGAGACACGTGCGGATGAGCTTGCAGCATTCATTACTGCAGGTATAGGCTCCGGCGGCGGACATATGAGAAAATCCGGCGGCTTCATGGTAAATGACCTTATAGCTGAGGAATACCACAGACTGTTCGGTGAGAGCCCCGAAGATATGGCGGTGGCAGCCCATGCGGTACTGAAACTGAGGATGGCGGAATATTTCAGGGAGCAGGATTATGTGTACTCCGGTTCCGATGATGTACCTGATCTGTCGAATGAACCGGTATACAGGAAAAAGTGCATTCCGATAGGCTATGTCAAGGCCACGGATATGTATCCGGAAGGGACATATGTGACCGTCAGAATGTTGGAAGGCGATATACCTTTTACCATTAAGGAGGATACATATTTTATCATAGGGGTCGAGGGTGATGTATATAAGAATGACGAGGCATATTTCTTAGCACATAACAACCCGACGGACGATCCGTACGTATTCAGGGGCGAGTATGCTCCGACGGTACATACGGCAGTGCAGGCTGTAAGCATAGGCGAAGGTGATGATGAGAGAAAATCCCTTCTGGATTTTGCGAAGACATGCGTGCCGAAGCAAGGTTCATACGTATATGCAAAGAAGCTTACAAGACGCACAAAGGTGTTTGTTTCGTGGAGTGACAGCTATCTTTTGGGAAAAGTCGGAGACTTTCTTGTGGCCCGTAAGGAAAATCCTAAGGATGTGTATATCATAGATAAGGATATCATGAGAGAATCTTATGAAGTTATAAGCTGAAGCGGTGGGTATAAAGGTATTTTGCTGCAGCTTTAGAGGACATAGAGGAGATAACGATGGTCAATAATTTTTTTGCTATGATGTCAAGGATGAAGTACATTGACAGATGGGCACTTATGAGAAATTCTTATACAGAGAACATCAGTGAGCATTCGCTGGAGGTGAGCATGCTCACACACGCGCTGTGCGTGATAGGAAATAAGAGACTCGGAAAAAAGCTTGATGCGGAAAGAGCCGTACTTGTGGCACTTTATCATGATGCTTCCGAGATCATAACAGGCGATATGCCGACACCTATAAAGTATCTCAATAAAGATATCAAGGGTGCATTTAAGGATATAGAGGCCAAGGCTAACTTAAGACTGCTTGATATGCTGCCGGAGGATATGAGGGAGGATTATTATGAGATATTCTTCCCGAAGGACGATATGGGTTATGAGCTGAAGCTCGTAAAAGCAGCCGATAAGCTTTCCGCACTTATCAAATGTATTGAGGAAGGCAAGATGGGAAATCTGGAGTTTAAAAGTGCAGGAAATACGCTTGAAAACTCGGTTATAGACATGCATCTTGAGGAAGCGGACATCTTTATGAAGGAATTCCTGCCCGCTTATCATCTGACTCTTGATGAATTGAATGAAAAATGATAACTTTTCTTTAAAAATTATTTGACCGCAGCAAGCATGTTGTGTTATAATTTGGGTTGAAATATGGAATTGTATTTAAAATTATAAATTTACGATATCAAGACCGAAAAAACATAGTTTTTAATTCAGACCGGCGAGAACGAAAGGAGATTCAAGATGGCATACGCATATTTGTACGGTATGATCTTAGCTACCAATTCTTTTATGTTAAAGGACAGTTTTATCGCTCCTGACAGCTACAGTGAGATATCCGAGAAGTACAGACTTCCCGGCGGAGATACAGGTAATTGTGCCACCATCCTTGCGGGACTCGGTGTGGATGTAAAGCTTGACGGTAACCATATCGGAAAGAACGTGGCTCCTCTTATCAGAAAGTTCTATGAGGATAAGAATGTTGATATCACATCCCTCTGCTTTGATCTGAATTATGACGGCCTTGAGGATTATGTCCTCATCGGTTCCGAGGCAAAGGCTACATTCGGTTCTGTAGGCGATTTCCATAAGAACGGACAGAGACGCTGGAATATCCCGAAGGAAGGCGATATCGCAGCATGTAAGGTAGCAGCTATCGATCCTTATTTTGAGGATGGTACAGAAGCAGCAGCCGAGCTTTGCAACTTCTATGGCAAGCCTTATGTTACAATAGACTGCAGACATGATGATTATGTATTCAGACATGCAGCAGTTACCATTATCTCAGGTGAAGGTCTTAAGAAGCAGTATCCCGGCAAGACCACCGAGGAGGCTTACAGCCTTCTTACTGAAAACGGTGAGGGCCTTGTGATCATGACCAGCGGTGACAATATCATCTACGGCAGACGCGGCGGCGAGATGAACACACGTATCCCGTTCACTGTTGAGGCAGTATGTACTCTTAATGCTGATGATGCTTTTAAGGCAGGCTGTGTATACGGACTTATGATGGGCATGAACGACGACGAACTGGTATGCTTCGCAGCAGCCTGTGCAGCCGTATCGGTTACCAAGTTCCCTGTAGCTCTTCATCCGCCTAAGCTTGAAGAGATCAACGCACTCGAGAAATAAGCGGAACTTTTATAATCTGATCATTTAGGGACCGGAAAACGTGGGAAATCCCGTTTCAAGGTCCCTTATATTTTTATTGACATATATGCATGCATTGTGGGAGGAAGCAATAGAGGAAGAAAAAATTCAGACAATTTAAAACACAAGATATAGATAAGAGAAAAGAACATATGGTCTACATATTTGACCATATGTTTTTTTATGGAAAACCGATAAAAATAATTTGAAAAAATATGAAATCTTTGTAGAAAATATCTTGAAATCATAACGCCGGTGTGATACACTTCTATATGTAGGCAATCTTGAGATTTTTATATCAAAATCTTGTGATTGAATTGTCAGAAAATTTATATACATTTAATGGTGCAAATGTATGGGTGAGAGATTACGTAGACAGGAGAATATGAAAGTGCTGGCACGCCTTTCCCTGGAAAATATCCGCAGGGCGTTCTTTACGGCAGCCGTATGCGCAGGACTTATCCCTGTCTTACTTGTTATAAATATAATAAGTCTGGGCGACCAGACTGTGGGCAGTATCCTTACCGGCATGTTTATTGTCTGTGAGATACTGGATGTCATATTTGCGGCAGTTGCTTTCTTTGCCATGAAGAACAGGGACGATGAACTGAGTCTCAAGACTTACAGGATGTTCTGGATCTTCTTTGAGCTGTTCTCGTTTTTACTGATCTATGCAAACAAGCTTGCAGGGACCGGCAGTACATTCTATTCGGTCATGCTGATAGTGCTTATGCTTGTGCCTGCATTGGAACCGATGGAGATGATGTACGGTATTGCTGCAGAAGCGGTATATATCCTGTTCCTGTTTGTAAGGTTCGGGACCAACGGATTTGAGGTATTTAATGTACTTCTGATGAATGTCCTTTTATACCTTATGTCCAGATACCTGTTTAAGCATACCATAGAGCATATAAGACTGAAGGAGCGTGTAAAGGACAGCGACGGCGGTGCCGATGTAGATAAGATGACAGGATTGCTCAGCCGTAAGGGTTTTGAGCGCAGGGCTTATCAGTCGATCATGGCTTCAGTCAGGGCGAGAAAGCGCTTCTCGATCCTCATGATAGATATCGACGGACTTCAGGCATATAATAACGAGTACGGCACCAAGCGCGGCGACAGCCTTATCTGTGCCATAGGCGAGCTGATCAGATCGGCAGTGGTAAAGAATACAGATATCGTGGCCAGACTTGACGGCGGGAAGTTTATCGTATGTATGGAAGGCGCTCACGGTAAGGATGATGAAAAGCTTGCAGGCAAGGTCAAGGAGTACATTGACAGGAAGCGTATCCCCGGAGCCAAGGACAGAAAGAACAGATTTGTCACGGTGAGCATAGGTGTCGCTACTACCATGCCGACTGTCGACAATGATTATTACGAGCTCTATGATGCGGCAGAGGATTCAATGTTTGCCGCTAAGGATATGGGCGGAGATACCATCGTATCCGATAATGAGACCTATGAGAAAAAGAATGTTAACCGTCCTGCAGCTGCAATTGTAGGCTGAACCGGGGCATGATAACTGATTATAGGGACAGTTTGCGCTTAATCGACAGTTTATTGTTAAAAAAATATCAATTTGTGCTTGCAATATGAGCGGAATAGTAGTATAATACAGACATAGTAAAAAACATCCTGAGGTGTTCGTGATCCCACATTTTTGAACCTACATTCATTATAAGGGATTCCAATATTTTTAGGTTAATGTCAAGCCTCCGTCTGAGTGGAAGACAGCGGTCTAAGTGAGGTCACCCACCTAGCTAAAGCTAGGACTCAGAAAGAGGGAAGCGGCACTTTGGGTGTTTCGTGAAGATTAAGAGACTGTGCATCTTGATTGATGGCCGGTCTCTTTTTTTGTGCGATAAACGAATGCCCTCAGTGCAAGCTTGCTTGCAAACTTTTATATTTTGTTTAAAGTCTTTTTATAACGTTTAAGATGTTTTTCTTTATTTTTTTACGGCTTTATGTTATAATCATTCTGTATGTGGATATGGCATAAAAATTAGGAAAGGATAGCTGCCTCTCGGCAGACAAATCTCACAATGGCTACAAACAAGTACACTATCATTACGGATTCAGCGACTGATATGCCCAAGTGGGTTATTGACAAATATAATCTTCGTGTTATCCCTACCCCTGTTGTTATTGAGGGAAAGGATTATTTCGACGGAGAGACTATATTCCCGAATGAGTTCTATGATATTCTCCGTTCCGGAAAGAATATCACAACATATCATATCAACCAGTATATGTTCTACCAGAATTTTGAACCCTATGCAAAGGCCGGCGAGGAAGTACTTTACTTCTGCTTCTCAACAGGTATCGCAGGCACCTTTAATGCGGCTAATCTGGCCATGGATTCAAAGTGTGCTGCAATAGGATTCGGCATGTGCGTATTCTTTGCTCTGTATATGCAGTCAAGGGGAGCATCCAAGGAAGAGGTTATGGAAGCGACAAGATTCCATTTTGACCATATGGAACATATCTTCATGGTTGATACTTTAGAGTACCTGTATAAGGGCGGCAGGATCAGCAGGACTTCCGCTATAGCAGGCGGTCTTCTTGATATCAAGCCCATCATCGAGGTTACCGACGAGGGTAAGCTTGAAGTATTCCAGAAGGTACGCGGAAGAAAGAAAGCAATACAAAGGATGATAGAGGTCATCGGAGAGCGCGGATACCAGCTTGACCGCCAGATCATCGGTTCCGTACATGCGGACTGCTCGGATGACGATGATGCGTTTATCAAGGCATTGAAGGAAAAGTACGGCATCAAGAAGTGTGTTAAGGCGTTCTTAGGCTGTGCCATCGGCGCACATACAGGCCCCGGCATGATGGGTGCGGTATGCCTCGATGCACCGTCACCCGCTCAGAAGTACATAGATGAGCTTTTAGACAGTGACGATCCGAGCTTCGAGTTTGTATAACAAGTATAAGTATAGAGATTTTTAAGAGGACAACATATGGACGAAAACAGAAACGGTGACAATAACGATAATAAGTCACCGCAGAACAGACGGGTATTGCTTGCCTGTCTGGTCGTAACCGGAATAATGGTCCTGTTCTTCAGCTATTTTACGAAGAGCATGTCCAAAGGTCAGGTTCAGGAGATCAGCTACAGCGAATTCCTGTCCATGATCGAAAACCAGCGTATCGATAAGGTTGTGATAAAAAGTGACAGGATAGTCATCACTCCCAAGCAGTCTTCATCGGCGTACGGATATGAACAGACCTATTATACCGGTGTGGTAAATGACCCCGATCTGGTCAACAGGCTTCATGACAAAGAAATAATGTTTACTGAGGAAGTAGTTGACTCAAGCACTACGATCATAGACATTTTCTTAGCATACATACTTCCGTTCATTATCATATACGGACTTATGTTTTTCTTATTCCGCGGCTTAAGCAAGGGCGGCGGGATCATGGGTGTCGGAAAAAGCAACGCCAAGATATATAACGTTGAAAAAGAGACCGGCATCACATTTAAAAATGTTGCAGGCGAGGACGAGGCGAAGGAATCGATAACCGAGCTCGTGGATTTCCTGCACAATCCCGAAAAGTATCAGAAGATAGGTGCAAAGCTTCCTAAGGGCGCACTGCTTGTAGGACCTCCCGGAACAGGTAAGACACTTCTTGCAAAAGCTGTTGCAGGTGAGGCACATGTTCCGTTTTTCTCCATCACCGGTTCGGATTTCGTAGAGATGTTCGTAGGTGTCGGAGCTTCCCGAGTAAGGGACTTGTTTAAGCAGGCACAGCAGCATGCCCCCTGTATCGTATTCATCGACGAGATAGATGCGATAGGTAAGAGCAGGGATGCACAGTACGGCGGCGGAAACGATGAAAGAGAGCAGACTTTGAACCAGCTGCTTTCCGAAATGGACGGTTTCGATACATCAAAGGGTGTAGTTATCATCGCTGCAACCAACCGTCCCGAAGTACTTGATAAGGCGCTGCTCCGTCCCGGACGTTTTGACAGGCGTATAATCGTTGATAAGCCCGACCTTAAGGGCAGAGTTGAGATACTTAAGGTTCATGCAAAGAATGTCCTTCTGGATGATTCGGTAAATCTTGAAGAGATCGGTCTTGCAACCTCCGGAGCCGTAGGTTCGGACCTGGCCAATATCATAAATGAAGCAGCCATCCTGGCGGTTAAGAAGAACAGGACTTTGGTAACACAGGACGATCTGATGGAATCTGTGGAAGTGGTCATAGCCGGCAAGGAGAAGAAGGACAGGATCTTAAGCGAGAAGGAAAAGAAGATAGTCGCATACCACGAGACAGGTCATGCACTTATCACAGCACTGGAAAAGAATGCAGAGCCCGTACAGAAGATAACCATAGTTCCGAGGACCATGGGTTCACTCGGATACGTTATGCAGGTACCTGAGGAAGAAAAGTACCTCATGAGCGAGGAAGAGCTAAAAGCCCGGCTTGTCACATTGTTTGGCGGACGTGCCGCAGAAGAGCTTGTATTCGGTTCGATCACTACGGGCGCTTCCAATGATATCGAAAAAGCTACGGATATAAAGCTACGGATATTGCAAGAGCCATGATCACACAGTACGGTATGTCCAAGAAGTTCGGACTTATCGGACTTGAGAAGCAGGGCAACCAGTATCTGGACGGACGTGCGGTACTTAACTGCGGCGACCAGACTGCAGCCGAGATAGACCATGAAGTAATGGAACTTCTTAAGGAGTGCTATGAAAAGGCTAAGGAGCTTCTGTCCGGCAACCGTGATATCATGGACAGGATAGCAGAGTACTTAAGCGAGAAGGAAACCATCACCGGCAAGCAGTTCATGGATATCTATAACGAGGTTATAGCTGCACGTAACGGTGGAGCTGTGGAGGAAAGTGAAAGCAAAGACGAACCAGTAGATGAGAAAGCAGACTCTGAATCTG
>CACYIR010000081.1 GCA_902774525.1 uncultured Lachnospiraceae bacterium | reverse complement strand
TTTCTGCTCATTGGTCCTTCCGGGGAAAACAGTCAGTTCTATTATCATAAAATTATCTGTTTTGCCTTCAGGAAACTCAAAATCATCCCTGTCAATCTCCACTATACGCTGGAACCTGTCCCAGTCCTCTATACCAAAAGCCTCTATCAGCGCCTCATGTACGGAGTTAAGTATTGTTTTCTTATATTCCTTACTTTTTCCTTTTACGATATCAATTCTGACCAACGGCATAATAATCCTCCATTCTCTGCTTTAAAAACTCAGCTACCGCATCTTCTTCATTGCTTCCTATCACACCTGTTGCGATCTGTTTTACCTCACGAAGTGCATTGGCTACCGCATAACACTCGTCAGCAGCCTTAAACATCGGGATATCATTCAGTCCGTCTCCGAAAACAACCAGACGCTTAAATCCGTATCGATTTTTAAGCTTCAGAATTGTCTTTGCCTTAGTACAATTCTGCGGACAAATCTCCAGCCAGTATTCATCACGATAGGTATCCTTTTGGAACAGGCACTCCCAGCCATCGTATACTTTAACTCTTTCATAAATCGGAGATATCTCATCTTTAGCTCCGACCAGAGTCACATACCCCGGTTCACCGCAGAACAGTTCCGGAACAGTCGCTACAGGTCGTACTGTCGGATTATCGGTATAATAATCAATATATCCGTCTAATTCCGGTGAATGTTCTCCGTCTATATAGAGACGGTGCATCTCTTCACCCAGAAAACATGATACAAAGCCATACTTCGGCAGCTCCGGCAGGAGTTCTTTAAGCAGTTTTACTTCTTTTTCCGTAAATAAAGCTTTCTCCAGATGCTTTCCTGTATTATTGTCAGCAAGCACTGCCCCGTTTCTGGTAATGACCGGAAGTTTAAGTCTCAGCTCACCTGTGATCGGTATCGCACTTTCTATCGACCTTGCGGTAGCAAATGTAAATGCAAGCCCTTTCCCGGTCAAGTCATTAATTATATCAATTGTGGTCCGAGATAATGCACAGTCATTTCTCATCAGTGTTCCATCTAAGTCAGATACAAATAACGTATCCCAACAGATTTCTTCTCCCTGCATAAAATAAGATAAGTCCTTGATAACTCTGACCATCTCACCCTTTTTATACAGTTCCTTTATCTCATGCCTTCTCATCCATTTTACCTGAGCTACTTCATCGGTAGTCGCTTGAGATAATGATACCGGACCATCATAATCAAAAAGATATACATCATTTATATCATTCACACGTACATCGCCGGCAAAGTCTCTTATCTGTGTTAAGACCTTTCTTCCTTCTTCCGGCTTAAGTACGATCCCTACTTCCTCATGTACTTCACGAAGCGCTGCATGTAAGCTTTCCTCTCCTTTTAATACAGATCCCCCGACACATTCCCATGCAAGCGGATAAGTCTTTTTCCTGGCACTGCGCTGAGTCATAAGATACTCGCCCTTAGAATTCCGTATCCAGATATGAACTACCAGATGATAGCCGTCTTCCGGCATTTCCGTACCTCTGATATGTTCTCCGATCACCTCAAGGTTCTTATTATACAGATCCCATATTTCCATCTCAGTTATATCTCCATATATCATTCTCAGATGTCATACATCTTCATGGTCTCGCGGTCACGATACTCATGCTTCTCATAATATGCTATCAGTTCACCCGCTTCGTTCCTCAGAGCGATCATATATACATCCTTATTTTCTTTTGCATTGAAAAAAGTATATACGATATTATTATCCTTTGATGCCTTAAACCAATCAAGCACTTTAACTATCATCTCACGGGATTTCGGATTATGGCAGTCAAGCAGACTTCTTCCCACAAGATTCTTTCCGCCCCATTTATCATATCTGCTTATCGCAGTAGGATTCATATATATGATCGTATGTTCAAGGTCACAGATAACTACCGCTGCTCTGTCTGCTTCAAGTACGCTTTTAAATACTTCATTTAAATCTGTCATCGTTTTCTTCTCCTGATCTATATTTTTATTATCTCATTATATCCTACGTGTTTGAATTATACAATAAAAATTCCCGACACTTTCGTGCCGGGATGTGAAATCAATATTCATTATTTACATATCGGTTCAAACCTAAGTCTGATATCCGGTAGCTCTTTCAGCTCATAATAGTAATTGGTATCCCAGTCCTTACCCTGCTTCTTGTCATTTTCTCCTGTAGTAGGAGGGGCAAAAATGTTTAAACTGAGCTTTTCCTGACTTTTAAGTCTTTTCTTAAAGAATGCAGGCATGAAGTCCACGAACTTAACACCCGGTGCCTTATAGAACCACATTCCGTTAAGTTCCATCATAAGGTTGGCATCGACCAGGCTGCCTGTAAAGTTTGCCTCGGCAAATACAGGGTCCTTTTCGAATTTAAGCTCCATGGATACGCCTTCAGCGTCCTCAGAGCCGCCCCATCTTAAAAGCACGGGGAGCTTTGTGGGCTTATTGTTCTTTATCTCGGGCTTAAAGAAATCATCATCAATGATATCTTTATAAGCTGCCATCATAGGCTGCTCAACACCTACCTGGGAATTGTTCGGATCTGTTATCTCGAGGCCCAGTCTTCCGTCGTCTCTGAACTGGTAGAAGCAGAATGCGGAGAACCATCTCTCAGGATCGTCCTTTACGAGCTTGGCGAATTTCTTCATGATCTTTACCTGATCGTAAGGTCCGGTCACATCACCGTCCGCATTAAGCTCCGACATTACCATGGGCTTAGTACAGCCGCATATTTTCTTAAATCTTTCGAAAGTTCTTTTGGCTGTCTTATAAGTGTCCAAAGTTCCGTTATGTACATGCTGCTTGTTATCCTTTTCAGCCACCTCGTACGGCCAGCCCCAGTTAAGGGCTATATATTTATCTATAGACCAGATCTCTGTATCCTTTATAGCCTGAAGAAACTCATCTTCCCTCTCAGCCTTTTCGTCCTTAGGATTACCGACAGCACCGGCACAGAGTATCATAGATACATTGGGAGCATACTTACGTACTACCTTATGGAACTTAACATAAAAGTCTGCTATCTCCTGATATGTGGCTCGCTTGTTAAATGAGAACCAGTTGCCGGTACACTCATGGTTAAGCCTCAGCATCATACGTCCGAAAGGCCTCAGATCCTTGGCTATGGCGATCATGTGCTTCTCATCTATCTTCGGGTCACAGGTAAGGGTAAGTATTACATCCTGTCCGTGGCGTCTGATATCCCTCATGCATGTGAAGGGCTCTCCCTTTGTATTACCGTTTAATCCGCCCAGATACGGAAAGTAATTATCATACGGATAAGCCCATGCAAAGGTAACATCCATATCCTTATATGCTTCCTGTGCACGCTTGGGCCATGTCTTATCGTTCGGATAATAGCAATACATTATGTTGACCGCCCTGTGCGGACGTCCGAGCTTTCTTAATATATAATCCTGGTCTACATACAGACCTCTCTCACTTCCGTCAGAAAGGTCTACCGCACACTTGGCGGGGTTTAATGAGATTTTCTTTATCTTTGGCATGATGATTATTTACTATCCTTTTCTCTTAAGACATTTCTTCTGATCTTACCGCTTATAGTCTTAGGCAGCTCGGGAACAAACTCTACGATACGGGGATACTTGTAAGGTGCGGTATGCTCTTTTACATAGGTCTGGATCTCTTTCTTCAGTTCATCGGATCCTTCCTTACCCTTGGTAAGTACGATGGTAGCCTTAACAACCTGTCCTCTTACAGGGTCAGGAGCTGCGGTAACGGCACACTCCAATACATAAGGAAGCTCCATAAGTACCGACTCGATCTCGAACGGTCCGATACGGTATCCGGATGACTTGATCAGGTCATCGGTTCTTCCTACATACCAGAAGTATCCGTCCTCATCCTTATATGCGGTATCACCTGTGTGGTATGCACCGTCATGCCATACCTCTAAGGTCTTTTCATCGTCACGGTAGTAACCTCTGAACAGTCCGCAGGGAACCTTCTTATCGGTCTTTACCACTATTTCGCCTACTTCACCGACACTTGCGCTTGTGCCGTCGGGAAGCACGATATCAACATCATACATAGGTGAAGGCTTACCCATGGAACCGGGCTTAACCTTCATTCCCTTAAGGTTGGCTACGGTAAGGGTGGTCTCGGTCTGGCCGAAGCCCTCCTTAAGCTCTATGCCTGTAGCCTCAAGGAACTTATTATATACTTCCTCATTAAGAGCTTCACCGGCTACGGTTGCATACTTGATCGAACTAAGATCATATTTAGAAAGATCCTCTCTTATAAGGAATCTGAATATTGTAGGCGGTGCACAGAAGGTTGTGATATTGTATTTAGCAAACATAGGAAGCAGATCTGCAGCATTGAAACGGTTAAAGTCGTATACAAATACTGCGGATTCATTGAGCCATGCTCCGTACAGCTTGCCCCACAGAGCCTTGCCCCAGCCTGTATCGGATACTGTAAGATGTATTCCGTCGGGATGAACATCATGCCAGTATTTTGCTGTGATGAAGTGTCCGAGTGCATACTTGTGGCTGTGTGTAGCGATCTTGGGATATCCTGTGGTACCCGATGTAAAGAACATAAGCATCAGATCGTCGCCGCTTGAGCCTGCACTGCCCTGAGGTCTCGGGAATGTATCGGGGAACTTGGCTACTTCCTCGTCGAAGTAATGCCAGCCTTCCTTCTTATCGAAATCCCAGTTGTCCGCTGTTGTATTTACTACTATCTTTGTCTGTACTGTAGGGCTGGCAGGGAGTGCAAGCTCTACATTGTAAGGTACATTATCCTCGGGAGTACATACGATAGCTTCTACTCCCGCTGCATTAAATCGGTATTCAAAGTCATGCTGTACCAGCTGGCTTGTAGCAGGTATAGCGATAGCACCGAGCTTATGAAGTGCTACTATGGAGATCCAGAACTGGTAGTGACGCTTAAGTACGAGCATTACCCTGTCACCCTTCTGGATGCCAAGAGACCTGAAGTAATTAGCAGCCTGAGATGTAAGCTTACTCATTTCACCGAAGGTGAAACGTCTGTCATTCTTAAACTCATCAACATAGATCATAGCCAGCTTGTCGGGATCCTTTTCAGCTATAGCATCTACGCAGTCATAACCGAAGTTAAAATGATTCTCATGCTTGAACTTGATCTCTTTTAAGAGACCGTTTCCGTCTATCTTAGTCTTTATGAACTTCTCGCTTACAACACCTGTCTCGGGCTCATCCATTATGATGTTCTCGGGTGCTAAGGAGTTATCCTGATGCTTTATATCATCGGTAACCTGATTCTCTTCGCTTTCCATGATAACGGTAAAGAACTCACAGTCCTGACCGTTTACAGCCATCTCTCCGTGAGGTGTGCGGCTGTCGAAATAAATAACGTCTCCGGGGTAAAGAAGCTCGATACGGTTTCCGAACTGATGCTTCATGATACCCTTTGTGATGATAGTTACCTCATGTCCGTTGTGATAATGAAGCTGCATGGGCTTATCAACTATATCCGGATTGTAGGGAAGCTTACAGAAGAAAGGTTCACCTGCTTTGTTTTTGAAGTTGGGAGCCATGTTGGCATAGATAGCATTTTCGTTCTCGTTACGAGCGATAGGCACACCCTTGCCCCTTCTTACCAATGAAAATGAAGACAGCTTGGGTGATGAACCCTGAAGGATATCTGCGATATCCACCCCGAATTTATCAGCACATGTACTGATAAACGAGAATGAAAAGTCAACTTTTCCGTCTTCAAGCGCCATGTAGTCTTCCACTGACATATGAGTACTCTCTGACATCTCATGTATCGATATCCCGGAAAGCTCTCTCATTTCGCGTACACGTGAAGCTACGTCTTTTAATGAAGTTTCTGTTGCCATGTTTTTTCTCCTTTTAAGATTTTTTATAAAAAAAGCGGGGCAGGTCCGTCTGCTCCGCTTATGTAGGCTTTATTTTCTTAAATCCACATGCATCACAAACTGACCTTATCACTCCTGGGGAATAATAAAGCTAATAATGATGCCTATAATGATTGCAAAACTTGACTGATTCATCATAGTAGTGGACCTTTCGTTTACTTTTCCGTCAAATTGCTTGACGAATTAAGATGGATTATAATCATTTCATATATGTTTGTCAACAACTTTTTATTAAAATATTTTTTAAATATACTTAATCCTCTTTTACAGCAACCGCTGTGGACTGCTTTACCAGATTCTGAAGCCATATGCCCTTCTTTACCAGGATAAAACCGATGATACACTTTATAAGGTCGATCATCTGAACGCAGAAGAACATCGTAAGCACAGGCATAGCCGTATAGCGGCTGATGATAAATGCTGTCGGAGTGCTGACACCCCACAGGAACACGCTGTCGAACAGGAACGTGACCAGAGTCTTTCCGCCGGTACGCAGGGTAAAGTACGATGCGTGCATAAATGCATATAAAGGCATACATACTGCACTGATCCTGATAAAGCCGCATGCCAGGTCCTTAACACTCTGCTCCGCATTGTAAAACGAAGGGAATACCGCAGAAAGCGAGAACAATATCGCTCCCATCAGCACACTTGATGCAACAGAGAATGTAATGAGCTTGGTATCCGTATCCCTGGCTTCTTTCAGTTCACCGGCACCGAGCAACTGACCTACCATAATGGCTATGGCGCTGCCCATGGCGATAAATACGACATTGAACAGGTTATTAAATGTTGATGCTATATTAAGTCCTGCTACGGCATCAAGTCCGCGCTTTGAATAGCACTGGTTGAGCAATGCCATACCTGCAGACCATAAAAGCTCGTTCAGCATAAGCGGCATGCCTTTTACCGTGATCTTCCATGCAAGCTCTCTAGGTATCCTGAGGCTCTTATACAGGCCTTCCGCGAACTTCATCTTTATGGTATGCATATGCGTCCAGGCTACCACTATGAACTCCTGTACAAATCTGGATATGACAGTAGCTATGGCAGCACCGGTCACTCCCAGCTCGGGCAGTCCGAATTTACCGAATATGAGCAGATAGTTAAGGCACAGGTTCACGCCTACCGCTACCAAACCCGCTATCATGGGTATCTTTGTCTCACCGCATTCCCTTAAAGTACTTGCGTATACCTCTTCTATAGCGAACGGTATCAGTCCTATCAGCATGATCAGCATATAATCATGCCCGTACTTTAGTACCATATCTGCGGATTGAGCCGATTCAACCTCCTCACTTAAGTACAGAGTCATAAGCTCCTTGCCGCAGGTAAGGAATACCAGTATACCGATCGATACCAGCGACAGACAGATATACAGCTTGTACCTGAATGAGTGTCTTACACCTTCATGGTTACCGCTTCCGAAAAACTGTGCACTGTAAATACCCGGACCTGACAATGCTCCAAACAATCCAAGATAAAGCACAAACATCAGCTGGTTGACTATCGCAACACCTGACATCTGCTCCGTTCCGACCTGCCCTATCATGATATTGTCGAGAAGTCCTACAAAATTCGTAATACCGTTCTGTATCATGATGGGTACCGCTACAGTCAGAACCCTTCCGTAAAACTTTTTATTTCCTATAAACCTATTTGCTTTCATTATTACTTTTCACTTTTCTCATATACTCTCTTGTGACAGGGGGACGGTTCTCCTGTCACATAATTTCTCTTTTTTTATTACGGTCAGGCTTGGTATTGTTCCGCCATCTGCGGTGTGGCGGAATTATACCAAGTCCGACCGAGACATAGGATGTGACAGGAGAACCGTCCCCCTGTCACACCTTCTTCTTCACAGAATACCCGAACTTCCCGAGCTTCTTCCCGAGAGCAAAGTACTCCCCGTGGGAATATGCCATGAGCTTGCAGGCGGCAAGATCAAACTTACCGTTCTCATCCATATAAGCCTCATCCACTGTCACACCAACTACCTCAGCCAAAAACATATCATGCGAGCCGAGCCGGAGTATTTCTTTTACCTTACAATAG
>CACYIR010000080.1:2017-10004 GCA_902774525.1 uncultured Lachnospiraceae bacterium | reverse complement strand
ATAGTTGTGAGCACCTTGAAAGGTATCTCAGGTACTGTTGCGGTTACTGCATCAACGGTATTTACCGCACGGATAACTACTGCCCAGCCCATGTAACGCTCGCCCTTGCCGTCTACATAGCGGATACCTGTGGATACGAAATCAGGTATAGCACAGAAGTACTGCCAGGGTATCTGATCAAGCTTGCCGATCTCTTCACGTACGATAGCATCGGCTGCACGGAGTGCTTCAAGTCTGTCGCGGGTGATGGCGCCTACGCAGCGAACACCGAGTCCGGGGCCGGGGAAAGGCTGACGGAATACCATCTGATCGGGAAGTCCTAACTCCTTACCTACCACACGTACCTCATCCTTGTACAGGAATTTAACGGGCTCTACAAGCTCGAAGTTAAGCTCTGCGGGAAGTCCGCCTACATTGTGATGAGCCTTAACGCCCTCTGACTCTAAGATATCAGGATAGATTGTACCCTGTGCCAAGAACTTGATACCTTCCTGCTTCTTAGCTTCTTCAGCGAATACATCGATAAACTCTTTGCCTATGATCTTTCTCTTGGTCTCAGGATCCGATACTCCCGCAAGCTTATCAAGGAAACGATCTGTTGCATCTACATATACAAGGTTTGCATTAAGCTGCTTTCCGAAAACTTCGATAACCTGCTCGGGCTCACCCTTTCTAAGTAATCCGTGGTTAACATGTACGCATACAAGCTGTCTGCCTATAGCTTTGATAAGAAGGGCAGCAACAACGGATGAATCAACTCCGCCCGATAATGCCAAGAGTACCTTCTGGTCTCCTACCTGTGCCTTGATCGCCTCTACCTGCTCAGCTATAAAGCTTTGTGCAAGCTCGGGTGTGTTGATACGTTTCATTGTTTCCGGACGCTTTTCGCTCATTTTGATATCCTCGCTTTCGTAGTTATATTATATTGTTTTAATATTACTCAAAACACTTACTGAGTGCTTCAAGAAGCATCTCCTGGTCTATAGGTTTCTCAACTACAAGGTTAAGTCCCATTTCATCAAGCTCCTTCATGGTATCATCGTCACACAGAGAACTCAGCATGACTATGCGTGCTTCGGGATCGATCTTTCTTATTTCTCTGGCAGTCTCTATGCCGTCTATGCCGGGCATAATGATATCGATCGTCACCACATCCGGAGAAAATGTCTTATACTTTTCTATACCGGCTTCTCCGTTTCTTGCATGTGCCACCACTTCATATCCGGCAGCAGTAACGATATCCTTTATTTCCATGGCTATAAAAGGAGAATCATCTATGATCATTAAAGTCTTCATTTCTATACCTCTATGTAAATACTGATCATTCATCAAGGAAACGCATCCTGGCCGAAGCTGACCTTCCGGAAGCATCGCCTCCGTGTTCCGGTTTCAGCACACTGGTTAAACGGTTGGTGAGATTCTGCTTACACTTAGGGCAGAACCTTCCGGTAAGGATATTGGCTCCGCATGCCTCACATTCTATCCCGACCAGCGTACCCTCGGCAAAGGTAAGGCGTTCTTCTCTGACCCATTGCTTGAGCATTTTCATGGTTACTCCGGTCTCTTCAGATACCTTCTGTATGTTTGCTCCGGGGTTTTCCTTTATGTACTTTCTGCAAGCTTCGAATTTTTCTTCGAGTTCCTTCATGCAGATAGGACATACCGGGGTTATTTTTCCGATATAGTTATACAATTTACCGCAGTTTTTGCAGGTCCTGACTTCCATATGACACACCTTCCTTCCCCTAAAATTCTCTCGATATTATACACCTCATCCGTCACGCCTTTGGCGTGACACCTTCCCCTCAAGGGGAAGGCTTAGTAAAAAAAGCCTTCAAATTAATTACATGTGCCCAGCGAATATCGTCATAAATCCGACTTCCACTGCCCCTGCCGCTAAAAGTGCCTCGGTGCATGCATTAAGCGTACCGCCTGTAGTATAGACATCATCCACAAGACATATGCTTCTGTATGGGACTTGCACGCAAGCACATTCTATGCCGTAAAATCGGTTTTCTTTTCTTTCTTTTCCGGAAAGCGACTTTTGCTGGACAGCTTTTCCCGTTCTTATAAGGATACCGCTGTCCACAGGTATACCAAGTTTTTCTCCGAGCTTATCTGCCAGATATTCTGACTGGTTAAATCCTCTCTCATTATATCTGCCCTTGGTTATCGGCACCGGTACCAGCACCTCGGGTTTCTGCCTTTTTATGTATCCTGCAAGTCTAACCGCCATCTCCTCCGCAAAGAAATCCCCATGGCTTTTCCAGCCGTTTTTCTTGTAGTCGATCATGGCGTTGCTTGCAGTCTCGTTATACTCATATAAAGGAAAACCGTATACATAGCCGTGCTTTTTATCCTTGCATTCAGGACATAAGGCACTTTCCGCTTCCGAAATATGCCTTCCGCACTTAAAACATCTCGGTTCTTCTATAAGTTTAAACCGCCCTCTGCATTCCGGATGAATCAGAGACCCGTCATCTTCCATGAGCTCCCTGCACGCCGGACATCTGGGCGGATATAGGATTTTAAGTAGATTATCCAATATTATACCCCAACTGATATTTAATTACAAGATACAGAAAACAACTTTTTTCTGTTTTTGTCATACCATTTCCTCCAGATGAACTTTCAGTCCCGAATAGCGGTTCTGCTCCTTTTCATTCTTGATCATGGAGGATACAGCCTGACGGCTTCCCACTATCGTTACACACTTTTTCGCTCTGGTCACCGCGGTATACAGGAGGTTCCGGTTAAAGAGCTGCCACGGACCCGAAAGCAGAGGCATGACTACCGCAGGATATTCGCTGCCCTGGGACTTATGGACCGTAATGCAGTATGCAAGCTCCAGCTCATCCAACCCCGAGAACGGATAAAACACGGTCTTATCATCATCAAATACTATCTCCATCTCATCCGCATAGGTATTGATACTCTTTATGATACCGCAGTCCCCGTTAAATATGCCCGAACCCGAACTTTTTAAAAAGCCGCGTGAGTTACGGGATTCCCATTCTATCTGATAATTGTTTTTTATCTGCATTACTTTGTCGCCCTCGCGGAAAGTAATGTCACCGTATACTTTTTCCTTCTTTGACGGTGCGGGCGGATTAAGGTACTCCTGCAGCACCGCGTTCATCTTTTCTACGCCGAGTTCTCCCTTGCGCATGGGCGTGAGCACCTGTATGTCACCCGACGAAGCTTTAACATATGACGGAAGCTTATCCCTTACGAGTGCTATTATAAGTCCTCTTATATCATTGATATTCTCCCTCTGAAGGAAGAAAAAGTCCTTGCTCTTATTGTCTAAAGCTATCTCTTCACCGTTATTTATCTTATGCGCATTTACCACAATATCGCTTACTGCCGCCTGCCTGAATATCTTGGTCAGTCTGACAGTGGTAAATCGTCCGGATGCTATGATATCCTTAAGCACATTTCCGGCACCGACCGGAGGCAGCTGGTTGGCATCACCCACCATGATAAGCCTGGTCCCCTGTGATATAGCTCGGAGCAGTGCATGCATAAGTGCTATATCCACCATGGACATCTCATCTATTATGATGACATCGGCCTCTAACGGATTGGTTTCGTTTTTCTCAAAGCTTCCGTGTCTGTCATCCTTCCTGGCAGTCTCATCCTCTTCCACGCCGCCCTTCATCTGAAGCATACGGTGGATGGTGGATGCTTCCCGGCCTGTGGTCTCCGTGATACGCTTTGCAGCCCTGCCTGTTGGTGCCGCGAGAAGTATGTCCATCCCCTCGTCTTCAAAGAATCTGATCAGTGCGTTTATGGTGGTGGTCTTTCCTGTACCGGGACCTCCCGTAAGGATCAGCACTCCGTTTTCGGCAGCAGCAAATATCGCATCTCTCTGTATCGGATCAAGCTCTACCGATAAGCTTTCCTCTATCTCCTTTATGGAACGCTCCGTCTTTTCTCTTTTTACCTTTTGTTTTACATCAAGGTCGAGAAGCATTCTGGCTACAGCCAGCTCCATATAATAATAGGGAGCCAGATAATAGCAGCGTACCTTTTCAGGTAAAACACTTTCATCATCCGGGCCGGTTTCAGCGTTCGGGTTCTCCCTTCTGCCCGTTAAAAGCATATCCGAAGGTATGACCTTTCTGTCCATTATAAGTGAATCCAAAGGCATCTCGATGGCATCAGGTTCAACATCCAGGAGCTTCGCCGTCATCTCTATGAACTCGTTTTCAGGAAGGAATGTATGTCCGAGTCCAACCGCTTCAGACAGCACATAAAGGATACCGGCTCTCGTCCTGTATTTTGAATCTATACTTATACCGCCACGCAATGCTATCTCGTCTGCGGTCTTAAATCCTATGCCTTTTACTTCTTCTGCCAGACGGTACGGATTGTTTCTTAAGACTTCATATATCCCGGCTCCGTATTGCTTGTATATCTTTACGGAAAGATTGGAAGATATGCCGTATCTCTGCAGGAACATCATGGCATTCCTCAGTTCCCTTTTGTCATAAAAGCTCTCGCTGATAGCTCTGGCCATACGCTCGCTGATACCTTTTATGTCAGCCAGGCGCTCCGGTTCTTCCTCTATCACGCGGAAGGTCTCGTCACCGAACACGGATACTATCCTTTTAGCAAGTGCCTTTCCTATGCCTTTGATAGCACCCGATCCCAGGTACCTTTCCATAGCATCCGCATCCTCGGGTTCTATGCTCTCCGCTTCTATTACTTTATATTGCTTACCATAGACATTATGCTGTGTCTCCTGACAGGTAAGACGGAAATATTCACCTTCCGAAATATACGAAAAGCTTCCCACAAAAGTCAGCACATCGGTGCTGTCTTTAGCGGCAAGCTCAAATACGGTATAACCGTTCTCGTCGTTTCTGTATACTATATTGTTAACGCATCCCTCAATCTGTATTGTCATTACGCGTAGCCCCAAAATCACGTTTCATTGCATTAAAAAGCTGCTGTGCCAGTCCCAGTTCACTATGCTCCGTGATCTGGTTTGCATACTCCTGGTACAGTCTGTCTCCGAACATGTTCATATAAGGAGAATCTTCCTCTTCGGAATCAGTAAGTGTCTTCTTTGTTTTTTCAAGTACCTTCTCAAGCAGATATGACTCAAAGCTTTTGCAGACATCCATCAGCTCTTCGTCCGATGCATCCTGAAGCCTTGAAGATGAGAGTTTGCTCTGAAGAGCAGCTCCGGCGTCTGCTTTTGATTTTGCATTTTCTGTAGTTAAGTTGGTTATAAATGAATCATAACCGGTGGGGTTGATCGAGATGCTCATGGTGGTGTCCCTCTGCGCTTTGCTTTGCAAACCGCTTCTTTTCGGTGTGTTTTGTCGGCTCGAAATCGCGATAATAATACGGATTGCTCCGCTATCGCTCTCGCAATCCTAAACACACCTCAAATCTCGTGCTTTGCTTCGCAAATCACTTCTTTTCGGTGTGTTTTATCGGTCAGCCATTGTAAAATTTCTTTGCAAGCAAGCTTGCACGAAATTTTTACTGGCCTCCCTCATTATTATCGCAGGTTGTTAGCCTGCTGCATCATTTCGTCGGCGGCGGAGATGACCTTGGAGCTCATCTCGTAAGCACGCTGGGTAGTGATGAGGTTAACGATCTCATCGACGGTCTGTACATTGGAGCCTTCAAGGTAATTTGCGTGGACCTTACTCATGCGGAGTCCTGCGTCATCGCCTTCATATCTGGGCTCACCGGAGTTGGGTGATTCTATAAAATAACTGTCAGAAAGCTTATCCAGACCTGCAGGATTATTGAACTGTGCAAGTCCGATATATATGCCGAGGCTTACCTGATTGCCGTCTTCATCGATATAATTGAATCCGCCGTAGTCATCTACCGACAGTTTATCTACATTATATTCCTCACCGAAGTGGATGGGCTGACCTTCCCTGTCAAGCACGGGATATCCTTCCGCTGTGGCAAGTGTGACACCGTCACCCTCTATGGAAAGCTGGAATGCACCATTTCTGGTATAACACTCGGTGCCGCCCGGCATCTGGATCCTGAACAGCCCCTTGCCTTCTATACAGAAGTCAGTGCTATTTCCTGTCTCCTGCATTATACCCTGGGTGAATACTGATGTAAGTGAAGATACTCTTACACCGGTACCGACCTGAGCGATCACAGGTTTGGGATCACCGTTATTATCCGTCTGCTTTCTCTGAAGCTTCTGATAAAGAAGTGATGAGAACTCGGTATTTTGCTTTTTAAAACCGGTTGTATTTACATTCGAAAGATTGTTAGCGATGTTATCAAGGCTTACCTGCTGGGCGTTCATGCCCGAAGCACCTGTCCATAAAGCTCTTATCATATGCCGGACCTCCTTTTCTTAAAACTTCGTTACTGTACTCTACCTACAGAATTGGCTGCCTGTTCCATAACGGAATCTGCTGCCTTTATAACCTTCTGGTTTGCTTCATATGCTCTTGTGGTAGCTATAAGATCTACCATTTCATTTACTACCAGTATGTTCGACTGCTCGGTGTAGCCCTGTCTGATCGCACCGGTCGGTTCTGTTTCCGTATAACCGTCTACAGGGCGGTAATATGTATCCTGGAACTTTTTGAGATATTCATAATCCTCAAAATCGGTAAGTACTACTCTGTCTATCACTTCACCGTCAGCAAATACATACCCTTGGGTATCGATCACTACATTCTGTGCATCGAGGGGTATCTGAAGGTCTCCCGATTCTGACTGGAGGTGGTTGCCGTTCGCATCTACCACATACCCGTCAAAGGTCATATGGAACATGCCTGCTCGTGTGAAGCTCTCATGGACATTGCCTTCACGGTCGGTAACGTTTACTTTGAAAAAACCGCTCCCGTCTATGGCAAGGTCATATGTATTATCAGTCTGGCGGATCGACCCTTGAGTAAAATCGGTATGTATCTCGCCGATCTTAGCTCCTAAGCTCACATCGCCTATACTTCTCTGACGCCAGCCCTCCGAGCTGTCCCTTATCTTGATGGCCAAAAGCTCGTCAAAGCTCTGGCTTGTGGCAAACTCCTTTTTGTAGCCGACAGTAGTGGCATTTGCCATATTGTTGGAGATAACGTCAAGACGTTTCTGCTGGTTATACATTCCGGTCCAACCGGTATACAGGCTTCTGAGCATGGGCTAAGTCCCCCTTTTACTTCATTTTACGTTCACTGATAAACTCTACGTATTTTCCTGTTCCGATGGCTACTGCAGTAAGAGGATCGTCAGCTGTCATGGTAGTGATACCTGTCTTCTCTTCGATAAGGTCTTCAAGACCGTTAAGAAGTGAACCGCCTCCCGTAAGGATGATGCCGCGGTCTGCTATGTCCGCTGCAAGCTCGGGGGGAGTCTTCTCTAACACTCCATGGATAGCATCCACTATCTGGCCTGTAGCACCGGCCAAGGCTTCCTCTGTCTCCTCAGATGTAACCGATATGGTCTTGGGAAGACCTGTAACAAGGTTTCTTCCTCTTACGTCCATCGATACCGATTCGGGTCTGCGGTATACCGAGCCGATCTTTATCTTTATATCTTCTGCGGTTCTCTCACCTATCAGAAGATTATGTTTCTGTCTCATGTATTTTACGATAGCTTCATCAAAGTCGTCACCGGCTGTTTTAATGGAAGCACTTACTACAGTGCCGCCTAACGATATAACGGCTATATCCGTGGTACCGCCGCCTATATCCACTATCATGTTGCCCTGAGGCTTTGAAATATCTATGCCTGCACCGATAGCTGCTGCTATGGGCTCCTCTATGATGGCTACTTCACGAGCACCTGCCTGGTATGTGGCATCCTCTACGGCCTTTCTCTCTACCTCGGTAACACCGCTCGGTACACATACGCTTATAACCTTAAAACGCTTCTTACCTACTGCCTTCTGTATAAAATACTTAAGCATTTTCTCGGTAACCGTATAGTTGGAGATAACGCCCTGTCTTAAAGGACGTACCGCTACTATATTGCCGGGAGTACGGCCGAGCAT
>CACYIR010000080.1:0-2011 GCA_902774525.1 uncultured Lachnospiraceae bacterium | reverse complement strand
GCTTCCTCGCCGATTGCCTTTATCTTATTGGTCTCCCTGTCAAATGCAACTACAGAGGGCTCCTTTAATACTACGCCCTTACCCTTTATATATACAAGCACACTTGCAGTACCTAAATCTATTCCTATATCAGTGCTGAACATTTCGTCTCCTCTTTCTATGGCTTTTCAAATATCGTCACTAAACTGATAGTGACAAAAAGCCTTCATAACATTATACATGAAAAAGCGCAAATATTCAACACATTTTTTTCGTTCATCCTTGAACCTGCCCTAGATTCGGCATCCTGCCACGGGCTAAAAGATAGTTTAGAAACGGTGTGTTTATGTTTTTTAATTCCACCGGCACTAGATTTGCATAGATGTAATGATACATTCTGCCTTATATATCGGATAATGTATGAAAAAACTTAACCGATTTTTTATTTTCCGAGTTATTTCATGATGTTAACAGGTCGGCCGGGGCGTGACTTAAGATTCTTATACCATAAAGCGTGCAGAGGATATGCATAATCGCAGCCATAGCGTAATGAGGCAAAAAACGGTTATCCAAACCGTTTTTTGAGCGCAGCCTAAGTACGTCCGGCATCAGGCGGACGTACGGTTGCAAGCGTCCGAAATGCAGCTGTGGTTGAGATTATCTGCATATCCCTGCAGGTAGCGAAGACGGGTATAAGAATATTAAGTCACGCCCCGACCGACCATAAAAGCACAAAAAAGCAGGTGCCGGAAACAGCACCTGCAAAAAACATTTGTTATTTAACTACGATATTAACTATTCTGCCCTTTACGTAGATTTCCTTTACTACGGTCTTGCCGGCTATAGCTGCCTGAACGTACTTGTTGGTATTAGCCTTGGCAATGGCTGATTCGCTTTCCTCGTTTACACCTACTTCGATGGTAGCCTTTACCTTACCGTTGATCTGAACAGCTATCTCAACTGTATCTTCCTTGATAGCTTCCTCATCATATGTGGGCCAAGGCTCATATGCGATAGTAGCATCATGTCCTAAGATGTTCCACATTTCCTCACCGATATGAGGGCAGATACATGACAGCATCTTGATAAGTCCTTCTGCGTACTGCTTAGGGCACTTACCAACCTTGTATACTGCATTGACAAATATCATCATCTGGCTGATAGCGGTGTTAAAGCCTAAGGATTCGAAGTCTGATGTAACCTTCTTTACTGTCTGGTGATATACCTTCTTTAATGACTCATCCTCGCCGTCTGTGAGGTTATCTTCATTTGTGAAGAATGCCCATACACGGTTAAGGAAACGTCTGGCTCCCTCAACACCCTGAGGACTCCAGGGCTTTGATACCTCAAGAGGTCCCATGAACATCTCATAAAGTCTTAAAGTATCAGCACCGTACTGGTTTACTATATCTGAAGGGTTAACTACGAACTCAGGGAAACGCTTACCCATCTTGATACCGTTTTCACCTAAGATCATACCCTGGTGTACCAGCTTCTTGAACGGCTCCTTGACAGGTGAAAGACCCTTGTCATACAGATATCTGTTCCAGATTCTTGAATACATAAGGTGTCCGACTGCATGCTCGGGTCCTCCGATATAGAGGTCTACGGGCAGCCAGTGCTTTAAGAGCTCATAGTTCGCAAACTCTTTATCATTATCGGGATCGATATAACGGAAGTAATACCATGATGATCCTGCGGAACCGGGCATGGTAGATGTCTCACGCTTGCCCTTTATACCGTTATGATCATACTGCTTCCACTCGGTAGCATTCTCCAAAGGAGCCTGTCCGTTCTTGGACTTGTAATCTTCAAGCTCGGGAAGTACCAAAGGCAGCTCGTCATCGTCAAGTACGTGGATCTGACCGTCCTCTGTATGTACTACAGGTACGGGCTCACCCCAGTAACGCTGACGTGCGAATATCCACTCACGGAAGTGATAGTTGACAGTGCGCTTTGCTCTGCCCATTTTTTCAAGCTTCTGTGTGATAGCTTCCTTTGCTTCCTCAACGGTAAGACCTGTGAACTCCTC
>CACYIR010000079.1 GCA_902774525.1 uncultured Lachnospiraceae bacterium | reverse complement strand
GAGAGGATCCAGATAATCGGAAACGTAGAGCATTCCTATCTCTTGAGACAGACAAACAGGGCTGAGATATATGAGCGTTTCCTTTCAAGCGGTATCCCCTGCGTTATCCTTTGCAACGGCTTTGAACTTGAGCAGTCGCTTATCGATACCGCGATAAAGTATCAGGTGCCTATCTTGAGGACAGGCAAGACCACATCCTCACTTATGGCTGAGGTCATCAGATGGCTGAACGTCGAGCTGGCTCCGACCATGACCATACACGGAGTACTTGTAGATGTATACGGTGAAGGAATCCTTATCACGGGTGAGAGCGGTATCGGTAAATCCGAGGCTGCACTTGAGCTTATAAAGAGAGGACATCGTCTTATAAGCGATGATGTCGTAGAGATAAAGAAGGTAAGCGATGATACGCTTGTAGGTACTTCTCCTGAGATGACAAGGCATTTTATCGAGCTCAGAGGTATAGGCATCATAGATGTAAAAACCCTGTTCGGTGTTGAAAGTGTTAAGAATACCGGTACCATCGATCTTGTCATCAACTTAGAGGATTGGGACAGAGAGAAGGAATATGACCGCATGGGCCTTGAGGAGCATTATGTCAACTACCTCGGCAACAATGTCGTATGCCACAATATCCCGATAAGACCCGGCAGAAACCTTGCGATCATATGCGAGGCAGCTGCTGTAAACTGCAGACAGAAGAAGATGGGTTACAATGCGGCTCAGACTCTTTACGAAAGAGCTATAGCAAATATCAACGGTGTTAAACCTGAAATAAAAGAATGGTAAAGGTGACGGATATGAAATATTGTTTTGGAGTAGACATAGGCGGAACGACCATTAAAATGGGTCTGTTCACATCGGAAGGTGAACTTCTTGATAAGTGGGAGATCACTACCAGACGTGAGAACGGC
This sequence comes from uncultured Lachnospiraceae bacterium, assembly GCA_902774525.1. GTDB lineage: Bacteria > Bacillota > Clostridia > Lachnospirales > Lachnospiraceae > RUG11977. Next base: position 7,249 of record CACYIR010000079.1, on the reverse strand, counting down.
GGAGAAAACGTACCTCAGGATATAGCCGATGCTATAGAGAAAAAGTGTACGGAAAAAGGCATTGCAAAAGAAGATGTCACAGGAGCGGGTGTAGGAGTACCCGGGCCTGTCACTCCCGACGGAACGGTAATGAAATGTGCTAATCTCGGATGGGGTATATTCAATGTTAATGAAAAGATGACTTCGCTTACCGGTTTTAAGTGCAAAGCCGTAAATGATGCAAATGCCGCAGCTTTGGGCGAGCTGTGGAAGGGCGGCGGAAAAGGCTTTAAAAATCTGGTATTTATTACCTTGGGAACCGGTGTCGGCGGCGGAATAGTCATCGACGGAAATGTCATAAGCGGCATACACGGCGGCGGTGGAGAGATCGGCCACATAGTAGTAAATCCTAAAGAAGAGGATATATGCGGATGCGGCGGTCACGGACATCTTGAGCAGTATGCTTCTGCTACCGGAATTGTAAGAATGGCAAAGAAGGAGCTTGCAAAAGATACTTGTACAAGCTCTTTAAAAGGTAAGGAAGGACTTACATGTAAGGACGTTTTTGATGCGGCCAAGGCCGGTGATGAGACTGCGGTAAGACTTGTGGATACCATGTGCGCATATCTTGCACAGGCTCTTTCGGGAGTGGCTGCTACCTGCGATCCCGAGGCTTATGTCATAGGCGGAGGAGTATCAAAAGCGGGAGATATCATAACCGATACCGTTAAAAAGCATTTTAACGGCAACAACATGAATGTACTGACAACCGCACAGTTCAAGCTTGCAGAGCTTGGAAATGATGCCGGTATTTATGGAGCGGCTTATCTTGCGGTTGACCGTTAAATACAAGGAGCGTTTTTGTGGATAAGAATATTATCGGACAGATAAAAAAGCTTTGCGGCGGGGAAAAAGTATTTGAAAAGGTAAAGCTTTCGGATTATACGTCATTCAGAACAGGAGGGCCGGCAGACTGCCTGGTACGTCCTTCGGATATCGATGAGCTTAAAGCGGTCATCGGTTTTGTAAGAGAAAATAAGATCCCGTATTATGTTCTCGGGAACGGGACAAATATGCTTGTTTCCGATGACGGGTTTAAGGGTGTCATCATAGCACTCAAGGATCTTAACGGAGAAATAGTGTTTAAAGATACGGATGAGAGTGATAAGATAAGGGTTATCGCATATGCAGGCTGTACTTTGGCAAGGCTTTCTTCCGAGGCTGCATCAAAGGGCCTTCAGGGGACAGAGTTTGCTTCAGGCATACCCGGGAGCATAGGCGGAGCGGTAGTGATGAACGCCGGAGCGTATGGCGGAGAGATCAAGGATATACTTGAATATGCCGATGTGCTTGACGAAGATGGCAATGTAGTGCACTTAAGCAACGCTGATCTTAAGTTCGGATACCGCAGCAGCATAATCCAGCAGAAGAATTATATAGTTCTTTCGGTTTCCTTTATATTAAAGCACGGAAACGAGAAGACCATAAAGGCAGAGATCAAGGAACTAAATGAAAGAAGACGCGAGAAACAGCCTTTGGAGTTTCCGAGTGCGGGCAGTACTTTTAAGCGCCCCGAAGGCTATTTTGCGGGAAAGCTTATAGAGGATTCGGGTCTTAAGGGATACCGTATCGGAGACGCACAGGTTTCCGAGAAACACTGCGGATTCGTGATCAACAGGGGAAAAGCGACTTCTTCCGATATATACAGTCTTATCGGTGATGTTATAGCAACTGTTTATGAGAAGACGGGAGTACAGCTTGAACCCGAGATAAAACTTTTGGGGTTTGATGAATGAATTTTACTGAAAAAGTAAAGCAGGAGCTTGGCGGCGTCCTGCCCAATCCCAGGCATTGCAGGATGGCGGAACTGGGAGGAGTGATAGCCGGAGCCGGCATATATAATGCCGGAGAGCACAATCTGGTTATAAGTTCAGAAAACGAACTGGTTATAAAAACGGCAGAAAAGTTATTAAATAAAATATTTTCTGTTGACAATTTCGGTCGGACAGTTTACGATATAAAGCGTTCGGGAAGAGAATCGGGGAAAATTATCCTTTCCGGACAGGAAACGGAAAAGATTGTAGAAACGTTAAAACTCCGATCGGGTGAGTTGACCGCGGATCCGGTTTTATATACCATGACCTGCTGCAAACGTGCGTTTTTAAGAGGAGCATTTCTTGCTTCGGGATCGCTTACCGATCCAAATAAGGATTATCATTTTGAGATATCGCACGATAACGAAGCTTTTGCGGAAGAGTTAAGAAATCTTATAAACAGTTTCGGTGCAGATGCAAAGCTTGTAAAGCGCAAGAAGCAGTATGTGGTATATGTAAAGGACAGCGGCATGATTTCGGAACTGCTTAATATCATGGGAGCACATGTCGCCATGATGGAGCTGGAAAACGTAAAGATACTTAAGGAATTAAGAAACCGCGTAAACAGGCAGGTCAACTGTGATTCCGCAAATATCAACAAAGCGCTTAAGGCTTCGGGCAAGCAGTTGGAAGATATCCGGTATATAAGGGAAAAGACCGGATTTGAAGGTATGGCGGAGGAGTTAATAGAGACAGCGGAGCTCAGGGAACAGTATCCCGAGGCATCTTTAGCTGAACTGGTAATGTATAACGGGGACAGTGTTGGAAAATCAGGGCTTAATCACAGATTAAAGAGAATTTCGGCCATCGCGGAAAAACTTCGGGAGGAAGAAAAAACGCACAGTATGACCGGAACGGAATGGAGAAAAAGATGATTACAAAAAAGATGGCGATTGACATAACCGCTGACCTTGACAAAAGACCTATCGCTAAGCTGGTTCAGGAAGCCAGCAAGTTTAACAGCTCGGTATTTTTTGAGTACAAAGACAAGAAGGTTAATGCTAAGAGCATTATGGGAATGATGACATTTATCAGCATCATGAACAAGGCTTCGGCAGCCCGTGAGAAGATCGATATCAAGATCAACGGCGCTGATGAGGGCGAGGCTATGGATGCAATTACCGCATTCTTTTCATAATTGAATATGAGGAAAATTTTTTTGGGAAACCTCTTAAAGGGTTTCCTTTTTTTGTCAGATGTGATATACTAAAATAGATGAGATATGGCCTTAAATCCATTTTGTACGGATATAATATAAAGTAAGACCGGATTGTTTCGGAGGTAGCATATGACAAGGGAAGAAAGGCGCAGGGAAGTTAAGAAAAACAGGCTTGCCCTGGCGTTTATAATAATAGAATTGATAGCAGTAGCAATACTTATACCGCTCGCAATTTCCAGACTCGGGAAAAAGAATGATAATAAGCCTGATACGGTCAATACGACCGATGTGGGAAGCATTATCTCACCGGGAGCAAATACCGGGATAAATACGGATAAGACACATACAAGCACATCTGCGGATGGAGAAAATAACGGAACGGAATCAAAGGATCCGGTAAATACGGATAATAAAAGTAATACAGACAGCGGTGATACCGTACCTTCCGGCAGCGGAGACGGCACCGGTGATAAGACGGCACCGACAGTAACCGAAGAACCGACTCCTACTCAGAAGCCCAAAAAGGACGAACCTAAGCCGGGTACCTTTGAAGCAGTGATGCAGGAAGCCGATATCAAGGCGGCAATGTATGATTATGATGTGGCTATAGAAATGTTAAAGGCCAGACCGGAATTTGAGACGAGTGAAGAAGCAAAAGCCGCCGTAGCACGCTATGAGGAAGATAAGGCTAAGTGCGTAAAGTGGGAAGATAATACCAAGATCAGCCATATATTCGTGCATTCGCTTATAGTGGATACCTCCCGTGCTTTCGGACCTAAGTCTTCACAGCCTTTAGGATATAATAAATACATGACTACCGTCAGCGAATTCAACAAGATGATAGAGTCGATGTATGAGAAAGGATATGTACTTGTAAGCATCCATGATATAGCAAAGCGTGAGATCGATGCCGACGGAAATGAAAAGCTTGTGGCACAGCCCATCATGCTTCCGGAAGGCAAGGAACCTTTCGTGCTTTCACAGGATGATGTAAACTACTATGAGTATATGGAAGGTGACGGATTTGCCGACAGGATAGTTATCGGCGAGGACGGACTGCCCACATGTCAGTATACTGATGCGGACGGCAATGTCTGGTTCGGTGAATATGATGTACTGCCGATCATAGACAGATTTATAAAGGAACATCCCGATTTCTCATACAGAGGAGCCAAGGGTATACTTGCACTTACCGGTTACGAGGGTGCTTTAGGTTATGATACGGGCTTAAGCATGAAGATGTATGACGGACTATCCGAAGAGGAAAAGATGAAACGTATCAATGCAGAAAGAGAAAAAGCAAAAGCTGTAGCTGATGCGATAAAGGCAGACGGCTGGGAATTCGCAAGCCACAGCTATACGCATTCCAATATGACTAAGGCTACACTTGATCATATGAAATACGATTCGAAACGCTGGCATGAGGAAGTAGAGATAATCACGGGGCCCACCGATATATATATCTATCCTTACGGAGCGGATATCTGTGACTGGCACGCATATAAGGGTGATAAATTCGAACTCTTAAAGAGCTACGGATTCTGGTATTTCTGTAACGTAGACGCTACAAGGTACTGGATACAGTTAAGAAGCGACTATTTCAGAATGGGCCGTATCAATACAGACGGTGAGCGTATGCACATCACCTTAAAGAACAGGAGCAATCCTGAGATTACCGACAGGCTCGGATATTTCTTTAAGACCGAAGATGTATACGACAACACAAGACCTGCATGGAATGACTGATAAAGAGTAATAACGGGGAGGGGAATATGGCATTTACACATTTACATGTTCATACGGAATACAGCCTCCTTGACGGTTCAAGCAAGATAAAAGAGATCCTTTCAAGAGCAAAGGAGCTGGGTCAGACCTCACTTGCCATTACCGACCACGGTGTAATGTACGGCGTGATCGACTTTTATAAGGCGGCACTTGATATAGGTGTAAAGCCCATTATCGGCTGCGAGGTATATGTAGCTCCGGGCTCGCGTTTTGAGAAGGAGAATTCGGTATCTGACGAGAGATACCGCCATCTGGTACTGCTGGCAGAGAATAATAAGGGATATTCAAACCTTATGAAGATCGTATCCAAGGGCTTTGTAGAAGGATTCTACTATAAGCCCCGTGTGGATATGGAGGTACTTAAAGAATACCATGAGGGTATCATAGCTCTTTCCGCATGTCTTGCGGGTGAAGTACCGGGAGCCCTGCTTAAGGACGATTATCAGGCGGCTAAAGACGCTGTAATGAGACACCTTGAAATATTCGGGGCGGATAATTACTTCCTGGAGCTGCAGGATCACGGTATACCTGAGCAGAAAAAGGCAAATGCCGGCATACTCCGCCTTTCACAGGAAACGGGAGTAAAGCTTGTATGTACCAATGATGTGCATTATACATACGCCGAAGATGCGGAGGCACATGATATACTTTTATGTATCCAGACCCAGAAAAAGGTCCAGGATACTGACAGAATGCGCTATGAGGGCGGGCAGTTCTACTTAAAGTCCGAAGAAGAGATGAGGGCTTTGTTCCCTTATGCTCCAGAAGCAGTGGAAAATACTGCGGCCATAGCTGAAAGATGCAATGTTAATATAGAGTTCGGTCACTACAAGCTGCCTAAGTTTGATGTACCGGAAGGTTATACAGCCGAGACATATTTGAGAGAGCTTTGTAACGAAGGCTTAAAGAGAAGATATGCAGGAGTATCGGAAGAGAAGTTTAAGGAACTGAAAGAAAGACTTGACTATGAGCTTGATACCATCAAGGGTATGGGCTTTGTCGATTATTTCCTTATAGTATCAGATTTTATCAAATACGGACGTGACCACGGGATCGCGGTAGGTCCCGGACGAGGCAGCGCCGCAGGTTCTATAGTATCATATACTTTAGGGATCACCAATATCGATCCTATCAGGTACAGCCTCCTTTTTGAGAGATTCCTTAATCCCGAGCGTGTGACCATGCCCGATATAGACGTGGATTTCTGTTTCGAAAGAAGACAGGAAGTAATAGATTATGTAGTCAGAAAATACGGCAAGGACAAAGTGGTCCAGATCGTTACGTTCGGTACGCTTCAGGCACGCGGAGTATTGCGTGATGTGGGAAGGGCACTTGATCTTCCTTATTCGAAGGTGGATCAGATAGCGAAGATGGTACCTCAGGAGCTCGGAATGACTCTTGATAAGGCATTTACCGCCAATCCTGATTTTAAGGCAGCATATGATTCGGATCCCGAGATCAAAAAGCTTATAGACATGAGCAGGAGGCTTGAAGGACTTCCGAGACACTGCTCCATGCATGCTGCGGGAGTTGTCATATCCAACGCTCCTGCGGATGATTATGTTCCGCTTTCACGTTCTGCGGATGATACGATCACTACCCAGTACACCATGACCACTCTGGAGGAGCTCGGCCTTCTTAAAATGGACTTCCTGGGCTTACGTACACTGACGGTTATACAGGCGGCAGTAAAATCGGTCAACGAGATGCTCCTTGAAAAGTATAAGGAAGAACATGCGGGAAGTGCCGAAGGTTTTGAACCGCTTAATATCGACAATATCGATTATAATGATAAAAAAGTATTTGAACTTATAGCATCCGGAAAGACGGAGGGTATTTTCCAGCTGGAAAGTGCGGGCATGAAAAACTTCATGAAGGAGTTAAAGCCTACCTCCATGGAGGATATCATAGCCGGAATCTCACTGTACCGTCCGGGTCCTATGGATTTTATACCAAAGTATATAAAGGGCAAGCAGCAGCCGGAGACCATTACTTATGACTGCGAGCAGCTGCGGCCGATACTGGAGCCTACTTACGGCTGTATAGTATATCAGGAGCAGGTTATGCAGATCGTGCGTAATCTCGCGGGATACAGCTTCGGTAGGAGCGACCTCGTCAGACGAGCCATGTCCAAAAAGAAGCAGAGTGTCATGGAGAAGGAAAGAGAAAGCTTCGTACACGGCAATGCTTCGGAGAATGTTCCGGGATGTGCGGCACTCGGTATAGATGAAAAGACAGCCAACAAGATCTATGATGATATGATAGATTTTGCCAAGTATGCATTTAATAAATCACATGCTGCGGCATATGCGGTAGTGGCTTACCAGACAGCATATTTAAAGTGCTATTATCCGGTGCATTTTATGGCGGCACTTATGACGAGCGTCATAGACAATGCAGGCAAAACCGCAAGCTATATCAATATATGCAGGAAGATGGGGATAAGTGTTCT
>CACYIR010000078.1 GCA_902774525.1 uncultured Lachnospiraceae bacterium | reverse complement strand
AATCATGTTCTTACCGCAATATAATATCTCAAGATCTGTATTTTTGCTCACATCAAGGCTGTTAAGCTGATCATCATAGCAATACAGTGCATACAGTTTTGTATTATGGCTCACATCCAATGAAGAGAGCGGATTTAAAAAGATCTCAAGTGTGGTAAGTTCTGTATTATTGCTCAGATCGACCGATTTTATAAGGTTATAACTGCAGTTAAGGGTACCAAGATTCCTTGCTCCGCTTACATCAAGCTTTTCTATATGATTGTTATTGCAAAGTACATTCTTAAGCTTATTGCAGCCGGAAATATTCAGTGTTTCAAGCTGATTCTTTGCACAGTACAGTTCTGTCAGTTCCTTATTATTGCTTACGTCAAGCGATTTAAGTTCGTTCTGGCTGCAGTTAAGGTATGTCAGTTTGGTAAAATATTCGATACCTTTAAGATCATTGATACCTTGACTTCTTACATCCATTTTTTCTAACGCAAGCTCTGAAGGATCAAGAACCAGGTCACTATTCGTATCTATCTTATCCATCAGGTAGAGCCTGAAGATCATATCAGGGAAATGCTCTTCGTTCAGTTCTACAGGAGAACCATCCCAGTCAATGTCTATAGGTGTAGAGGTATTGGCAACTGTATCACCGTAATTGAGCTTCATGGGATTGCCGTCCGCGCCTTCCAGTTCATCGATATCGATATCGGCAAATTCGAACTCTTCCGCACCGGCTGCCTTGTTTTCGATAACTCCGCCCTCTGAGTCTGATACTGTAAGCCAGCCTTCACCGGCATTAAGGGTTACAGACTGCCCGTCGTTGGTGGATACCTCTGCTTTTCCTTCCAGGCAATAGTTAACGGTCCTTGTGCCGCCGTCGGAAGTCGGGAAACATCTTACGGCTACGACCGTTCCCCTGATAGCCATGACGGTGTTGGGTGTTACTATATTTAATGCCTCTCCGGATTCGTATTTATCCTGTATCTCAACTACCATTTCACCTTTTACAAGTTTTATCTTAAGTTTTTTCTCGGAATTGGCTGCAAAAGATGCCTCTGTGTTATGTTCAAAACGTATATATGTGGATCTGTCGCAGTCAATGCGTGCATATCCGTCATCAGATACCGTGATATAGTCCTTGTCACGTATCTTAAGCCCTTTTTCGGCCTGGATGGACTTCTTATCGCGGTCGATATCTACCGTACCTTTTGTTTCAAGAATCTTTATGCTGTAATATGAATCGTCCGATGTGAATACTAAAAAGAGTACAACACCGATTATGGCTAAAACTCCCGCGATGATAGGTATAAGTATTTTCTTCTTCATATTCGTCACCATGCTGCAGGCCTTATGTACCCGTCCGTTCGGGACAACATTACGTATGCCTGTTATACGTGCTGTTATGGGTAAGCCAATTACTACATTTTATATTATAGCATAAGATACATCTTTTTTTAGTACTTACAAGTGCGAATTAACATGCTGCAAGCCGCACTTAAAACTCTATTTTGGAAATATGCTGTCATATAAATACAGGGCCCGTTCGGGATGCTACCCGGACAGAGCCCTTAAAAATCTAGCGTGAAATCAATACTTGGATCAATGTTACGGCTCGTATTTATATGCAGGCATCGGAAGCAGCTTATGCAGGTTTGCCCTATGCATGCGCTCTATTCTCTCACGTGTGGCCTCATCATCTATCTCTCCGGTACGGATATATCTGTCGAGCACCGCATAGGTAAAGCCCAGGCGCTCCTCATCGGACTTGCCGCTCATACCGTCTTCCGGTATCTTGTCTACAAATATGGAAGGAAGTCCCAGCTCCCTGCCTATCTCTTTAACCTCAGTCTTGGTAAATGATGAAAGAATTGAGAAATCACCTGCCGCATCACCGAACTTTGTGGAGTAACCTACATAATCCTCTGACAGGTTGCAGGTATTGGCAACTCTGCCGCCCACTAAGGCACAGATGCCGTAAAGTACCGTCATTCTGACTCTGGCAGGGGTGTTAGTCTTGTATGCATCGGTATCATTGGGTTCACAGCCTACCGCTTCACCCACAAGGTCATGCAATGCCGATACGGGCTCCTTGATGTTAACTGTGTAATATTTTATACCGAGGTAATCAACCAGCTTCTGTGATACATCTATATCGTGCTGTTCACCGCAGGGCATAAGCACACCTATCACTCTGTCTTTTCCGAGCGCTTCACACAGAAGTGCCGCAGATACCGATGAATCGGTACCTCCCGATATGCCGATCACAGCCTTTAAGCTGTCGTTTCCCTTAAAGTATTCTCTTATCCACTCGATCGCACCGTCTTTTTTCATGGTTGACTCCCCCATTATTTTATATCATGTCATTATTCGGTTTTCTGTTCTGTAGTCTCTTCTGTTTTTTCTTTAGTCTCTGTTTCAGCGAGCTTAGCTTCCCTGCACACTCTCTCCGATATCTTATCGGTGGATTCGGTCAGCTTGTCATAGTCCATACCTGATACTATTATGATCTTTGCCTTGGTCAGCTTGACATATATTACCATGAAAAGGTTTTTGTCTCCGCTCTTCCTGGTACCGGTTATACGTCCCATATATTCGTCCGCCGGCTTTATCACGGTATATTCTATATCCTGGAGGTCGTAATCCTTCTTATAGCTTCTTGCAAAAGACTTGACCGTCTTTAAGAACTGCTCTTCCGATGAGGTACGGATATTGTAATCGGACTCTTTTTCCTCTGCAAGTTCCAGTGTAAGGATCTTAAAGGTGTTTTTATCTATGTCGTAGGGATAGTAGCCGTCTTCAGCCATCTCTTTGACAAATTCCCAGCCTGAAGCTACCTTTAATACTACACCCTCGTGTACGACTTCCTTATCCAGCAGGTCTCCTAATGAGTCGGTTACTGTCACCTTGCACTTCAATTTCTTCTTACCTACGGTAGCGGTAACGATGCACTCGCCCTTAGCCTTGGCGTCTATATTTCCTCTTTTTGTGACTGTAGCTATGGTTTTGTCGCTCGACTTCCACTTCACTGTCTTGGTGGTGCCTTTTACCTTAACCTTCTGCCTTTCGCCGATCTCTATGGTCACTTCTGTTTTGTTCAGCTTGGCTGCCGCACTGACTGCCGTGCTTCCGGATATAAGGAACACACCGGCTGTGACTGCCAAAAGCATCAACATTCTGATTATGATCTTTTTCATATATCTCCTTTCGGGGGATTAAGCCCCCTTCCTCTGCCTCCCGGAGAGGCTTTTTTATACGGTTGGCCGGTATTTTTATACCGCTCACCATATATCATACGCCCAACATTATAATATAAGAGGATAAAAAAATCAACTTTTACCCAAATGCCGGGTTAAGGATGTCGGTTTTTCTGCCGATATATAACATACAGAAACTAATAAATGTCACCTTTTTGCGCGCAGGGATGCAGACGAAAAGGCGATGCACACAGAACGGGAGGTTTCTATGTCAGTAAACGGAATTACTACGAACACAGGACTCACCACTGGGAAAACATACAGCTCGAATGCAAAAAAGACCGATGCTTCAAAGACTTCATCGTCTAAAGCGGACAATACGCAGGCTGCCGTATATGAGAAAAGTGATGAGACCGTCGCTGCTCCTAAGACCGAACGCAAGGTGGACAGCGAAACTATTGCTAAGTTAAAAGCAGATGCTGAGGAAAGAACCGCTTCGCTCCGCTCACTCGTGGAGAAGATGATGACCAAGCAGGGTATGACTATAGCAAAATCGGGTGCGCTCGATTTTGAGAACGGAACAAATCTTGCCGAGATCTTCAAGAACCTCGAGGTTGATGAGGAGACCAGGCTTCAGGCTCAGAAGGACACCGCTGAGGACGGGTACTGGGGTGCAGAGCAGACATCCGAAAGGATTCTCTCTTTTGCGAAGGCACTCGCAGGGGATGACCCCAAACTCGCTCAGGATATGTTGAAGGCTATAGAGAAGGGCTTTGGAGAAGCTGCCAAAGCATGGGGAGAGGACCTTCCTGAGCTTTCACAGAATACTATGAAGATGACCTTCGAAAAAGTAAATAAGTGGATCGAAGAACTCGGCTAAATTTGCTAAATTTTGTTGGAATTCCACAAAATTTAGTGGGTGCGTTTGTGCACCATTACTAAATATGGCTTTTTTCTTAATACTTTCATTTTCCTTGACTCCGTAAAACTGCACAATTTCCTTTACAGGATTTTGTGCAGTTTTACTTTTCTGCCACTATATATTGTATAAACAATTTTTGACTTTAGTGTTGTAATGTGATACAATACACTACATATTGTGGTAGGAAGCATTTGCTATATACAATACAGGGGTCATAATGAGGGTTTTCGCTGTCAGACTTATATGACTCCCATATAATGACAGCGGGAAAAGAGGACACAAATGAGACAACCGGCCAACGTGTGTAAAGTTTATAGTATGATCCAGCACAACATAGGTAAAAAAGTCCTTGTACGGACCAACCAGGGACGTAACCGTTTTGATGAAGCCGAAGGTGTTATAGAGGCAATGCATCCTTATGTGTTCTGTATCAGAGTCGGTGAGGAAGACAGCGAGAAGACAGTATCTTTCAGCTACACCGATGTACTTATAAGAGATGTTGAATTAGTATTTTAATCTTTTTTACATAGTTAGTCTCCTGCCACCCGGAAGTATGCTAAGACACCTACTTTCGGGTGGCCTTTTTTTGGAGCAGTACCCGACGAAGCAACGCTGAGTTGTTGGTACTGCCCATATGCAGATGTCCGGCTGACGTTTTTTGTCAGACGTTGACATCGAGCCATATAAACCAAAGGGAAAAATTTATGAAAATACACGGAATTAACGGCCTGACCCTGCTGGACTATCCGGGGAAGATGGCCTGTACAATATTTACCGGGCATTGCAACTTCCGTTGCCCGTTCTGTCACAATGCTACATTGGTACTTAACCCCGATTCACAGCCGCTCATTTCGGAAGAAGCAGTATTTGAGCTGCTCGCAAAACGCGAGGGACGGCTTGAGGGCGTAGCCATCACAGGAGGCGAACCTACACTGAATAAGGATCTTCCCGAGTTCTGCAATAAGATAAAGGAAAAAGGCCTGCTGGTAAAGCTCGATACCAACGGATATAATCCTGACATGGTAAAAGAACTTATCAGTAGAAAACTCGTGGACTGCATAGCCATGGATATAAAGGCAGCGCCAGAAAACTATGCTGTAGCTACCGGTCTGGCTAATTTCAACATGAGTCCCATATTTGAAAGTGTCGACCTAATCATGGAGAGCGGTGCAAAGGGACTCATCGATTATGAATTCCGCACCACCGTGGTCGGCGGCATCCATACCGAAAATGATTTTATAAAAATAGGCAAATGGCTAAAAGGTGCAAAAGCTTATTTTCTTCAGGGCTACCGTGAGGGCGGCGATCAGTTAAAGCCCGATGGTTTAAGTATCGTTCCCGTGGATACCATGGAGCATTATAAAGAAATACTGCTGCCCTATATACCTAACACACAGCTGCGGGGAGTTGTTTAATGTATTTGCGATACGAGACCGAACACCTCATCCTTGCCATAGGAAACGAGATGTTCGCAGACAAGATAAATGAATATCTTAAACGTAACCGCGAGGATTTTTCCAGGTGGGATCTGAAGCTTAACGACAGCTATTTCACCATGGATTACCAGATACGGGCCGTTCAGGCGGAACAGCGGATATTTATGAAGTCCGAAGGTGCCCGCTACTATCTCTTCTTAAAAAGCGCACCGGACCGGGTCATCGGAAATGTCAGTTTCGCTCTCACCGGAAAAAAGGAAGATCATGCCTGTATCATAGGCTATAAGACCGACCGGGATGAACGCGGCAAGGGATATGCATACGAAGCCGCTTCATTTCTCATGCCTATAGTGGCAAAAGAATATGCTCTCTCGCGATTTCAGGCCGAAATTCTCCCGGAGAACCTGCCTTCAAAGGCACTCATTGAAAAGCTCGGCTTCCATTTTGATAAAGTTATAAGAAACGCCCACGAATTCGACGGCATGGACAGGGATATCCTGCTGTACGTACTGAATGTATGATTATAAAACACAAATGTCATTCTGAGCGACGCGAAGGATCTTAAAGGAGTACATATGAAACCTGATGCAGCAAAAAACGTCAAGCACACTCCTCTCACACCCGAGGACGACATAAAGTTCATGAAAAAAGCTTTAAAACAGGCTGAGCACGCGCTTGCCCTGGGTGAAGTACCGATAGGCTGCGTGATAGTCTATGACAAAAAAGTCATCGGACGCGGATATAATAAACGCAATACCAAAAAAACAGCACTGGCCCACGCGGAGATAACCGCCATAGCAGGTGCCTGTAAGAAACTCGGTGACTGGCGTCTCGACGGCTGCACGATGTATGTGACCTTAGAGCCCTGCCAGATGTGCTCCGGTGCCATAGTCCAGTCCAGAGTGGACCGTGTGGTGATCGGTGCCGCAAACCCCAAGGCGGGCTGTGCCGGCTCCATACTGAACCTTTTAAAGGTTCCCCAGTTCAACCACCAGGTTGAGATCACAAATGAAGTATGTGCCAAGGAAAGCACGGAGATATTACAGAGATTTTTTAAAGATTTAAGAATAAGGAACAAAGAAACCAATTAATACAAGGAGGGTATTTATGCAGTATTCAATCGAAGGCGAGCCGTTGCCGGTAGTTATCTGCCAGCTTTCGGACGGTGAAACAATGATAACGGAAAGGGGAGCGATGTCATGGATGTCTCCCAACATGAGGATGGAAACCGTGGGCGGAGGCCTCGGAAAGATGTTCGGACGTGCATTCTCAGGCGAATCCATGTTCCAGAACCACTACACCGCGCAAGGCAACGGACTTATAGCATTTGCCTCCAGCTTCCCCGGCTCCATCAAGGCATTCGAGATCACTCCCGGCAATGAGCTTATCTGCCAGAAATCGGCATTCTTAGCTTCTACTTCGGGTGTAGAACTTTCAATCTTCTTCAATAAAAAAGTAGGCTCAGGCCTGTTCGGCGGCGAGGGCTTTATCATGCAGAAGCTCTCAGGAAACGGTCTGGCATTCGTAGAGTTTGACGGATACATCAAGGAATATGTCCTGCAGCCCGGCCAATCCATGGTGCTTGACACTGGATACCTGGCAGCTATGACCGCTACCTGCTCCATGGAGATTCAGAGCGTACCCGGTCTCAAGAACAAGTTCTTCGGTGGTGAAGGCTTCTTCAATACCGTAGTCACCGGCCCCGGCAGGATCTGGATACAGTCCATGCCTATCTCGGCTATGGCAGGCTCATTGATGTCATTCTTACCCGGTAAATAAATCAGCAAACTCAATCAGGGGGACGGTTCTATAGTTGAACCGTCCTTTTTGCTTCAAAATCAGTTTTAAAATATGATATCAGTTCTTTTTTTGTATCATCGCTGTTATTACCGGATATAGTGGGGCAATTCTCCAGATACCTGCATATTTCAAGTGCTTTGTCTTCCTTTTCCTGTGGGGTAAGGTCCCTGCAGAACCATATCTGTTTTGATATCTTATTCAGGGCAAACTTGAGAAGCTCTAAGATGTTAGCCTGCAGATTAGCCGTGAATTCCGGACTCTTCTTGTCAAAAAGCTGCTCGGTTTTCTGACCTGTGGTCTGATACCAGTCGGGAAGTTTTTTCTGATACAGAGCAACAGCTTCATTTGTATGTCCCGATGCATGCAGGATTTTTCCTTGCATTACATATGCGTCTCTCCTGATAAAGTCATCCTGACAGCCTTTTAAGATTTTATCGCATATCTGTTCAAGCTCAGCCTTATGTTTCAATATGGTATTCGGATCATTATCGGCATATCCGCCTATAAGGTCCCACATGTACAACTCCATAACCCTGTAATCCTGAGGATATTTCTTATATGCAGCTTTTGAAAGGCGCAGGCACTCCTTGGCATTATAGGTTTCCGCAGCTTTCGTATGCTCTGTGATAAAGGCGCTTATCTCAAGGTCAACAGCACATGCATCATAGCTCATAAGTTCATCGATCGATACCCGGAAATAATATGCGAGCCTCGGAAGCATGGAGATATCGGGCATGGTATCTCCGCGTTCCCATTTGCTCACTGCTACAGAGGAAACATTTAATGCTTCGGCCAGCTGTTCCTGCGTAAGGTTACTTTCGGTACGTAAT
>CACYIR010000077.1 GCA_902774525.1 uncultured Lachnospiraceae bacterium | reverse complement strand
TGCAGTGTCCTTATCTCCTCTATGTCGGAGATGGGTTTAAGCTGTGCGCATTTTTCTTTTCCTATCACAGAGCCTGCAAGCTCTTTCAGCTTATCAATTATCTTATTAAATTCTAATGTTTTTAAAACTTTCTCATTCATAACTTTCATTTCCATGAAAGCCTGTGAAGTTCCCCTTGTCTGTTGAGTTCTCCGAAGCTATTCTGTCTCAATGCTTCGTATAAAATTATTGCCACGGAATTGCCTAAGTTCAGCGACCTTATGTCGCCCCACATCGGGATGCGGATACATGTGGGTTCGTTGTCCACAAGTATCTCCTCCGGTATGCCGGCACTTTCCTTTCCGAACATGATGAAGTCATCAGGTCCGAAACTTACCTCCGAATAACATCTCTTAGCTTTTGTGGTGGCATAAAAGATTTTTGCATTCGGATTTTTCGCAAGGAAATCCTCATAGCTTTCGTATACAAAATATTTTAACTTTGGCCAATAATCAAGCCCCGCACGTTTCAGATGCTTATCATCTATCACAAATCCCAAGGGCTTTATAAGATGGAGGACCGAATCTGTCGCAACACAGGTCCTCCCTATATTACCGGTATTCTCCGGTATCTCCGGTTCATGAAGTACTATATTCATTATCCCTTACGCATCCTGTTTCATATATTTCTTTACAAAACGCTCTATCCTCTCAAGAGCTTCCTTGATCTTTTCTATGGAATATGCGTAAGAAATACGTAAATAACCTTCACCGCTGTCTCCGAATGCGGTGCCGGGTACCACTGCTACCTTTTCCTCCTGCAAAAGCTTGGTTGCAAACTCTTCAGAGGTCATACCCGTACCCTTTATGCACGGGAATACATAAAATGCTCCCCTTGCCTAGGAATCGTCTTCTCTGGTCATATGCCTCAGTCATCATCTCCACATCGGCATCCCCGTTTTTAAGAGCCTCTATGGCTGCGTGCTGGCTGAAGCTGGCTGCACACATGATGGAAAACTGATGAAGCTTTATCATCTGCTTGATGATAACTTCGGGACCTGCCGCATACCCGAGTCTCCATCCGGTCATAGCATATGCCTTTGAAAAGCCGTTGATGACTATAGTCCTGTCTATCATGCCCGGAAGCGAAGCGATGGAAGTATGCTTCTCTCCGTAAGTAAGCTCTGCATATATCTCATCGGAGATGACATACAGATCTTTTTCTATGATAATGTCTACTATCTTTTCCAGTTCTTCTTTTGACATTACCGAACCAGTAGGGTTGTTCGGGAAAGGCAGGATCAGTATCTTTGTCTTCTCGGTACATGCATCGAGTATCTCCTGTGCGGTCAACTTAAAGTCATCCTCGCCCTTAAGCTCGATGATCACAGGCTTTCCGCCGGCCATGATGACACAGGGCTCGTAAGATACGTAGCTCGGCTGTGGAAGAAGTACTTCATCACCGGGTTCCAGCATAACACGGAGTGCCACGTCTATAGCCTCGCTGCCGCCTATGGTCACAAGTATCTGTTTCATCGGGTCGTATTTTAAGTTAAATCTTCTATGTGCCAGGGAGTCTCAAAATCGGGCTCGCCGACACCCAATGAAATAGCATCCTTCATCTCGGAAACTATATCAAAAAACTTTCTTATGCCCGAGGGCTTTATCTCGGTTATTTTATTATTTAACGGGTTTCTCATTTTTGTCCTCTTTTATCAGAAATTCATCTGGATCCTCTCGTCATCGCTTTCAAACTGCATGATGAGGCCCTGGTCCTTGTATTTTTTAAGTACGAAGTGTGTAGCTGTGCTCTGGATCGATTCCATGGGCGCAAGCTTTTCGAATACGAAACGTGATACCTCTTTCATGCTCTTGCCGCGGATGATGACTGTCAGGTCAAATCCGCCGGACATGAGGTATACAGACTCCACTTCGTCAAACTTATATATTCTTTCCGCTATCTTGTCAAAGCCCTGGCCCCTCTGGGGAGTAACCTTGAGCTCTATGAGCGCGGTAACCTTTTCTTCGGACACCTTGTCCCAGTCTATAAGAGTGGGATAACCGCAGATTACCTTATCCGCTTCCATCTCCGCTATGGCTGTTATCAGTTCTTCCTTTGTGCAGCCGAGCCTTATCGCCAGCTCCTCCGTCGCTATCTTAGAATCCTTCGCTATCGCTCGTAATATTTTTTCTTTTAATTCGTTCATTTTTCTATCTCCTGTTTATTATTATTGTCTTTTAAATCAAGTCCCGCCCGGGGTCAGATAACGCTCAGTATCGGCTGCTACAATCCTTGCATTTGCGGATGTGGTATAACCCAGTACTTTAAGCCCGATACCGAGATGACCCGCACACTCTGCCGCCTTGCCCGCATCTTTTACCGCCAGTATGATGCTTCCTGTGCTGTCCGACTCATACGGGTTTATGTCAGTTAAGTCACATAGCTCTATAGCCGCCTGCTCAATAGGTATGCTTTTAAGCTGTACTTTTAAACCGCATTCCAGCTTTTCTCCAAGCATGTAAAGAGCACCGAATATGCCGTCTTTCCCGCATGGAGAAAACGCTTCGGGAGAAATCCCTTTTATGAGCTCCTCCGCGTCCTGAACCTCGAGAATGCCTTTTTTTAATTTCTCCCCGGCAAACTCCAGGTAATTACGCGAGTATCTTTTTTTCAATTTATCTTCTTTTGAATATAGGATATCAAGGGCCGCCCGGCTCGCAGCCGACCCCGCCATCACTATGGTATATTCTTTTGTCTGCGACATATACGTTTGAAATCCTGTCTGTATTATGCTATACTTGTATTAAACCAATGCCGCCACAAGTGAGATAACGAGTGCTGCCACAAGTACGAGCACGATGGTAACGGTAATGATCCTTCTGGTTTTTTTGTTGTAGAAATTCATGGTTTTTATCTCCGTTTCTTTTTTGTATATAAGATTCTTCGGGCTGTGCCCTCAGAATAACATAACTTTTGATAATATAAAGAGGTACTGCTATGAAAATACCCGTATTCGGTCTGGTAATGATATTTGTGATATGGCTCGCTTATGAGCTTAAAAAGCACACAAGAGAGGAAAACCAGACACGTAAAGACTTCTGGGAACGTGAACGCCAGTCCGGTTTTATCCCCAGAAAAAGCACCAACGACATACACTATATCACTATCACTGAACAGTTCCTGCCTGAAGACAGGGGCACCGAGGACAGCGAGCTTTTTGCTGTATGCAGCAGGATCCTTCAGTTTAAGGATAAGCCCGTAGCCGATCTGTCCGAATATTCCAACACTGAATTAAAGGAAAAATACGGTACTGCCAACTTTACTTCTTTAAGCGAAGCCGACAGCAACTTTACCTTTCTCGTCCCGTATTTCGGTGACTTATGCAGGCTCCTTTACACAGACGGTCGTCTGGCCGAAGCTGAAAGGGCTGCCCTGTTCTTTACCGAAAACGGTATATATACCTACCAGATTGTGACGGTCTTGGGAGAGATATATTCTCTCATCAATGATACCGAAAAGCTGTCCGCTCTCATCGATACCGTAAGCGCCAGTCCCAAGACTCAGGAAAGGACGATCGTGTATCTAAAATCATTAATGCCTCAAGTGGAAGACTTGCAGTGAGGACATACTGCATTCAGCCGGCAGATCTCACATTTAGGACGGCCGGAGATGCATATGTTCCTGCCGTGATCTATAAGCTGGAGATTGATCCTTATCCAGTGATCCTTCGGTATGATCTCCATCAGCTTAAATTCCGCCTTTACGGGGTCATCCGTATCGGTGAGCCCCAATAGCCTCGATATCCTTTTTACATGGGTATCGACCACTATGCTGGGCTCATTATATATGTGGCTCCTTACTACATTTGCGGTCTTTCTTCCGACTCCGGGAAGTTTGGTCAATTCATCGATATCCTTCGGCACTTTTCCGTCGTGGTTTTTTAACAGCATGGCTGCACATTCTTTTATATGCTTAGCCTTGCTCCTGAAATACCCGGCAGGTCTTACATCTTCCTCAAGCTCCGATATATCCGCTTCAGCAAAGTCCTTTAAGGACTTATATTTTTTATACAGATCCTTTGTTATCAGGTTGACCCTGGCATCCGTGCACTGTGCACTTAAGATGGTGGCAAACAACAGCTGCCAGTCGGTTTTATACTCCAGATAACACCTTTCGTCCGGATACATTTCGTCCAGGATGATAAGGATTTTTTTTATACGGTTCTTTTCTTTCGGAATCATAGTAATTATATTCTTACACCTCATCCGTCACGCCTTTGGCGTGACACCTTCCCCTCAAGGGGAAGGCTTATATGGGTTAACTCTTAATGTCTTTCATGTTTATTCCGGCCACTGTTATAACAGGTAATCCGGCAGGTTCTTGATGCATATGCCCGAATGAGGCTTGAGCCGGAGAACTATCACGCCGTGCTCCGATCTGTAGATGACGGCTTCAAAATTGTAGCCTTCTTCCGTAGTCTCGACCAGGCGGACCATGGCTCTCGTATCAAGTGTTCCGAGCTCCCATACCGGTATCTCTACCGTTTCCTGCGTGTCGTTATTGTTTATCGCTATTACAAATCTGTGCTCGCGGTCAAAGCGTCCGTAGCTGATGATACCGTGTCTGCCCGCAAGGAACTTGAGCGAACCTGTTTTTAAGGTCTCGTACGATCTGTGTATCCCTATCAGTTCCTTATGGAATCTTAATAAGTCCTTATCCTCATGCCCCCACGGATATGTACGCCTGCTGTCCGGATCGGTCCAGCCCGCCAGTCCCGCTTCATCACCGTAATATATGGTGGGTGCTCCCGGCCAGGTCATCTGTATCAGTACGGCTTCACGCATGACTGCGGGCTTTATGCCTTCGGATGCCGCTGCACTTCCCGCTGTGGCAAGCCTTCCGCATCTGCCGTTGGTTCTCGTCAAAAACCTTGAATGGTCATGGTTTGACAGCTCATTCATCGCAACCTGGAGCGACTGAGTGTTCATCCTAGACATATGGTAGAGCATAGCTCCGAAAAATGCCTCATGATTGTTCAAAAGGTCCGCTCTAAAGTGGTCGCTGTGCTTCTCAAGTCCCGTAAGGAACCACGTGACAGGCTCCATAAATGCCTCGTAGTTCATTATGGTATCCCATTCGCCCCCCTGCAGCCATTTCCAGGATGCCTCATAGTTTTCCGCAAGTATTATGGCATTAGGATTAGCATCCTTTACTTCTGCTCTGAAGCGTTTCCAGAACTTATGGTTATATTCCTCGGAAAATCCGAGATCCGCAGCCACATCAAGTCTCCATCCGTCAGCATTAAAAGGAGGGGATACCCATTTTCTGCCAATACCTATGATATAGTCCTCTAAGACTTTAGATCCCTCATAGTTCAGCTTCGGCAGGGTATCATGTCCCCACCATCCGTCATAATCCCCGTTATCGGGCCAGTTTTCCGAATAGAACTTAAAGAAATCCCTGTAAGGACTCTCAGCGGAGATGTATGCTCCGGGTGCATATCCGCGTTCCTCGGTGTATATCTTCTGTCTGTCCAGCCATTTATTATATGAACCGCAATGATTGAACACTCCGTCGAGTATCACCTTCATGCCGCGGCGGTGTATCTCTGCTACCAGTGCAGCAAAAAACTCATTGCTGGCTTCAAGATTTCTTATGTCGGTTACCCTGTTTATATAGCGCGTGGCGTGGGTATTATCCAGATCACCCTCATGCAGTACTTCTCCCTCGTCATAAGGGATCACCGTGAAATGCGGGTCTATATAATCATAATCCTGTATATCGTATTTGTGGTTAGAGGGAGATACAAACAGCGGATTAAAGTAGATAACCTCAACGCCTAAATTCTGCAGATAATCCAGTTTGCTCTTTACTCCGTTTAAGTCTCCTCCGTAAAACCTTCTGATATCATCGGTCTTGGGAAGCTCATCCCACCGGAACACTCTCTCCACATGCTTACCCAGATATGCATACTCATGGTCAGCCACTTCGTTTATGCCGTTGCCGTTGCAGAAGCGGTCGACAAATATCTGGTACATGACGGCACCCTTTGCCCAGTCAGGCGTCTTAAAGCCCGGCATGATCTTAAAATCATAGGTGTGGTCAGGCTCTTCCGTCACTCCCACCTGGTTGTAATAGTAGTATTTCTCCCCGCTCCAGATCAGGAAATAATATTCTACGGGCTCCTCACCAACTGTAAGGGATGCCTCATAATAATCAAAAAGTGCATCGGATATGTCCACGGACATCTGTATCCTTTGCTCTCCCGTGACAAGTACAGCTGCAAAAGCATTGCCTCTGGCGGTCCGAAGTCTTATACGTACTGTCTCCCCGGCCTCCGGCTCCGGCGGTATACGGTAATCCTTTGTCCCGTCTGAAAACACGGCACGTCTTATAAACTCACGCATCATGAATTCGGTGCTTGAGCCGGCCATACTTTCTATAGGAGCATAGCTCTGTTCATTTTTTGTATTATGGCTTATTTCCATAATCCGATATCCGCCTTATCTTCGGTTATACCAACCCGAATTCTAATTTTTTCCGGTAAATCTCGTATAACAGGTCACTTACTTTTCTCTCTATGGCAAAATCCACTAAGAATCTCTCACCGTAATACTTTCTGATCTTATCCATCAGTTCCGTACCGCTCGCATAGTTAAAATCTTTAGCCAGATTTTCATAATATGCCGTGAGTTCTTCCTCAGTGAACGATATGCCGCACTTATATGCCATACCTGCGCAGAATGCGGCTCTTTTCAGCTTATAATCCGATGTGGGGCTTACGATCCTGTTTTTCTCATCCTGATTTCGCTGGGGATTGTTTGCACCGTACAGCTCCTGAAGGAAGTATGTGCCGCCCGATTCTATAGCTCCGTAGTATGCTGCAGCATTATTCTTTATCTCTTCATCGGTTATGGTATATGTATTTTGATATATTGCCACATCAAGCAATGCTGACTTT
Source organism: uncultured Lachnospiraceae bacterium (assembly GCA_902774525.1). Classification (GTDB taxonomy): domain Bacteria; phylum Bacillota; class Clostridia; order Lachnospirales; family Lachnospiraceae; genus RUG11977. The sequence goes on along the minus strand of CACYIR010000077.1, from coordinate 3,556 downwards.
ATGTCGCAGGGACCGGGCTCCGGCTCAGGCTCGGGCAGCTTCTTTTTTGCTTCTTCCTCCAGGTATGCCTCGCACGCCTCTAGGGATTCGTATCCGAGCTTATCCACTATAAATCTTTCCGACCACTCAGCTCCGAAGGTCTTTTCTATCTTTGTGACCGTGATCCTGAAAGTCCCCGTAAAACCGGCAAAACTCCCGTATCTTTCATCGAGAGTCAGTTCAATATCCTTTGAGTCCCCGGCTTTCATCCCGAGGAGCTTGTCATCTATCCCTGCACCATACTCATATCTGCCTATCGTAGCGGTGTTTCCGGGATAAGAATAGCTGTCGACCACCTTGCCGAACACCACAAGTGCCGCATCAAACGTGATCTTATCGCCCTTTTCTATAACATCTTCGGGGCCTGCATCGTAGCTGTAGGTCTCGTCAGCATATTGCAAAAGAAGTGTTTTTTTTTCCGTTTCCACATCCGGCTCTACGATCTCCGGCTTTTTAAAATGGTCATATACCTCAAATGACAGATTGTCGTATGAAACATTTGTATCCTTTAATACGTCCCAGGAGTATACCAGCTTTCCGTTTTCCTCCTTGGGAGCCTCTGCCGTACTCGCATAATTATAAGGCTCAGGAAGGCCTAATGCCTTCCTGAGTGCTTTCTTTATTGAATTGTTTGCTGCGTCCGCCGCACCTGAATCGATGAGGGTCTTTAACTCGGAAATACTGAGCCCGCTGCTCTTTAATGCACGGTCGATGAAGTTGTTAAGACCCGGATCGTTTATCTCGTCAAGCTTCATAAGCAGGAGCTTTCCGAAAAGCGCAGCATCGATGTAGTCCGAATCCGGAACATCATATAAGTCTATGATCTTGGCACTGCCGATATCTACCGGCATATCTGCCTTGCCGTATGTGATATTGCAGTCGAGTGCAAGTGAAGCCAGCACGTCGGTCTTATTCAGAACGGAAATACTGAAGGTACTGTCCTCAACATCCGCATTCTTCTTTTCACTCTTTATGATAATGGAAAGTGAATAGTTTCCGATGCCGGGTGCTACTGCCTCTGCTGCCGATGCCACAAATGCACCGGGCTTAATTGTAATGTTATTGGATACGAGAGTATCCGTCTTTACCATGTCATTGGTGATGGTCGCGATAACAAAGCCTTCAAACTGGATGTCTGCCGCAAAGGTGGACTTTGTATCATCCTTCTCATCGGGAAGTGTCAGCCATGATATGGATACGGGATATCTTCCCACGGTTACTTTCAGGCTTCCGCCTGCGATATTGCCCTTGTTGTCAACATAAGCCTTAACATCCACGGTAGCTGCAAGCTTCTCGATAGACTGATCGATACTGCTCTTAGCCTTGTCGAGAGAATCCTTTGATATGCTTCCCATGGACGGATCGTCCTTCGCCATATCGGAGAGACTGTCATAGGATGCATCTATGAGCTTACCCGCATAATCCTTAAGGATATTCTGGACATCGGTCTTGCTGATCTTACCGGTGATGACATTAAATTCACCCTCAAGCTTTCCTACATGAACATTGCTGCCCTTAGTAAGCTCAACATCTTTTGTCCTGTCAAGGATCACGTCTACAAGCTTATCGAGCTTATCGCCGTTAAAGAATTCCCTGAACTGCTGTATCATGCCGGAGATACTCTCACTGCTTATATCAGCCTGCTCAAACTGCTTCTTAAGATCATCTATCTTATCCTTGTTGGCTTCGATCAGTTTCTCTAAGCCTATGACCTCGGGCTTATACGAAGGTATGGTGATATATGCCTTCTTTCCTGCTATATCAACTGCTCCGCCTAATGATATGATATCTGTGTTTTTATAAAAAGGTGTAACAAGAATACCCGCAGTATTTTTATTCTCTACGGCCATCTCGAAACGGAGACCCACATTTTCAATACCGGTAAAGCTCTTGCCGAGCACCAGCTGTCCGAGTTCTGATGACAACGAGAAGCTTAAGGTCCCGCTTGTCGTGAGTGTCTCGGGTATCGATCCGACCTCGGAACCGTCAAGTCTTGCAAGCATAGCCGACTTGGTATTCTGAGTCTTTTTCTCGATTACCCATTTGAAGTACTCTTCATCGTTTTTAGTGAGAAGTGCCCATTTGTTCTGTACGTACTCCTTGTTGGTGGTGTACAGGATCACAAAGGCGATGCCAAGTATCAGAACGACTGCCGCTATGGCAATGAGGGCTATCTTTAATCCCTTATGTTTTTTCCCCAGCGGCTCGGTATTGCCTGTGTCTGCCCCGTATCCTCCGTATACATCTCCCGGTAAAACTCCAGCAGGAGCCTCAGGTGTGTATACCGGTGCCTGCTGTACCTCCGTATTTACTGTCTCTGCCACAGGGGTGACTGTATCAGATGTATCAACTACTTCATTAATCTCATTGATATTTTCTTCACTCATAATATGCCTCATTTCTTTCAAAGTGACAAACATCCACTATCCGTAATAGTATACACTTTTTTCGCTCTATCGTCAATCAATTGTTGGGATTTCGCCTTCTGTTTTGTGAAGAACCGGGTTTCCTTCGTGGTCGATTTTCAGGATATCCGTCCGCTCCCACAGGCACTGCCCGGCCTTTTATGTCAAAGAAATAACGGTTGCCTTCATCATCAAAATACAAGGGCTTTCCCTCTATATCATAATCGGCATCATCGGTGATATCATCGTTTAAGATGATATTGCTGCCGTCATCCCCTATGTAGACGATGCGTCCCTTTATGCCTTCTTCCGTTTCCCCCGTATAAAGCTCACCGTCCGCATCCGGATCCGTCATATCATCCCCGGCTCCTTTAGGATTCTTCTCCGAATCCGGCCTGTTATCCTCGTAGGGCTCAAAGTCCTTATCGGGCAGACCTTCATGTATCTTCTCCATAAAGCTCTGCCATATATATCCCGGATAGGTGTTACCCATGAGCTCCTTCATCTCCTTAGGATAATCGTAGCCCACCCATATGACGGTAGTATAGTAAGCGGTATATCCCGCAAACCATCCGTCCCTCTGGTTCTCGGTAGTACCTGTCTTTCCGGCGCTTGTATGCCCGGAAAGTGCAAGTTTTCTGCCGGTACCGGAGGTCATGACAGTTTTCAGCGTATCGGTCATCATACGTGCCGCATTTGTCTCATATATGCGGATGCGGTCATTCTCATTGCCGTAGCCTCCGGCCACAGTCTCCCCGTCCGCATCGGATATGCGCTGTATGCAGGTAGGATTGCGGAATACCCCGTCATTGCAGAGCGCAGCATAAGCTCCGCTCATTTCAAGCGCTGTCACGCCGTATGTAAGCCCGCCTAAGGACGCCGCAGGCACATAGTCCCTGTTTACCAGATGGGAAAAGCCCATCCTTTTAAGATACGAAAGCCCCACCTTGGGTGTCAGCTCTTCAAAAAGCTTCCATGCCACAGTATTTTTAGATACCGATACGGCATATCTTATATCTATCTCTCCGGAGTATACTCCGCCGGAGTTCTTGGGACCGCCTTCAAACTTCTCATCCATTACCTTCGAATCAGGGTAAAGTCCCCTCTCAAAT
>CACYIR010000076.1 GCA_902774525.1 uncultured Lachnospiraceae bacterium | reverse complement strand
AAAGTCTGTCCTTCAAAACTGGGCTGTTCATACAGCAGTTCCCTCATATCCTTCTTCATGAGTTTATAATCATGTGTCTCGAATATGTATCTTTCTATGGTAAATATCCTGCCGTCCTTCATCGACCGTATCTGGTGTTCAAGCTGCATGCTTCTTGCATATTTCTTTCTGCGGTCGCCCGAAGTCTTTCCCTTTGGACAGCCACAGCTCTCAGCCGGAACAAACTTACATGGTACTACCGTCTCAACAGGTATATCCTGTCCTTTAAACAGCTTCTTAAGATACTGCCCTGCCTTTTTTCCGATCTCATCATAACGCTGGTCTACCGTTGAGATTGAAGGGAAAAACACCTTACTGTTGTCCAGATTATCAAATCCCGTAATTTTTACACACTTGGGATCTGCCCTAAAATATATCTCTGCTGCCTGGCTCACCGCAATAGCCAAAAGGTCGTTCGCACAGATAAAGGCCTCCGGGAACTCTTCAGGAGACTTAAAATGCGTACCGATATATTCGAATGTCCTGCCGGCCTCCCAATTTGTGTAAAACACATCATTTTCTATATTGAACGGAACTTTGTGCTGTGAGGTGGAATCAATAATGGCCTGAAGCCGTATATTGGAATCCTCATTTTCCGCGGAGCCTGCCATATATACCATTTTTCTGACATTATGTTTCTCGAGCATGTGGTCCACAAGCTCCTTCATACCGACATAATTATCAGCACCAATATAATAATGACCCGGATGCTTAAGTCCTATACTGATAACAGGCAGCCCTGCCTCATCCGCATTCTTCTGTATATCTTCTATAACGTCCTGGAAGTTCAGTCCGGGACCGAATATGATGATAGCGTCAAATCTTTTCAGATCGGGAATATCATATATAACGCTTTCAGCTTTTTTAGCATTTTCAGGATAACCGTAGGTACCATACCCCAAGAATATAAAGAAGTCCGCAAACTCCTCGGGTATGGCATCCATTAAGCCTACCATGAAATTTGAAAGATTTTCCGAGTTCCAGCCATTGGCCATAACCGCAATTTTCTTTTTCATGTCATACACCCCTTTTTATTGATGACAATACTTGATTATATTCTAATACTTTTTTTACTTACATGCAAGAAAAAAATTAAAAAAGCATCCCTTGACAAAGCATAAAAAAAATTGTATGATTAGCCTTTGTAAGTCTGCTTTTTCGGGAGGACCCGCATACAGATTCCCGAGTACAGATTTCAGGCCGGGCAGGCAAGGGGTCAACGTCCTTTGCAGCTCTGAACCTGCCATAAGCCAAAAAAGGGGCTGTCGAACCGGATGCGTTTCATCAGGTACGACAGCCCCTTTTTGTCTTTTATTTCTTTTTCTTTGTTTTTTCCGCTTTAACAAGCCTCTCCGATCTGATGACCGCGATATCGTTTTCTTTCAATATAAGATTGTCCGTAGGCAGTAAAGTCAGCTCATCCCTTATGACCATATACAGGGTATAGCCATACTTTTCTTTAAGTTCGAGCACTCTTTTCCCCGCATATTCATGTCCGGCAGTGATAATGATCTCTCCGATCTTATCGATATCATGATGCTGCTTGTCAGCATCCGAGTTCAGCCTGTACTGCTCGACAAAACCTGCACTTATGATACCTGTAGGTATTGCCACCAGTCCTACGCCCGCAAACGCGATAAGTATACCCATGATCTTTCCGATCACCGTTATGGGATAGATATCTCCGTACCCTACGGTAAGCAGTGCGGATACGCTCCACCACATTCCTGAAAAAGCATTTTCAAATCCCGGGTTCTCAACGTGCTCCACCGAATACATACCAAGGGAAGCCGCAAGCATTATAATAAAGATGATAACAAGCGAAGATCCTATCTGTTTCCACCGGTCATGGAGGACCATCCTTATGACATTAAAGGAGTCATAATGCGTGTTGATCCTGAACAGATGAAATATACGTACTATCCTTAATATCCTGAAAGCAATAAAGCCCGATAGGAACACAAAAGGAAGTATGGTAAGCAGATCCACCACTCCGTCAAACGATATCATAAAGTGCAGCCTGCTTTTTACCTTCGAATCCGCCGGATACAGATAATCCGCTGTGATAAGTCTCAAAATATATTCTATACAGAATACCGCGACCGTCACGCCTTCTATGATCGTAAAGAGTGTGGACAGATCCGACAGTTCTTTAAATGTCTCAAGAAAAGTCACCAGGATATTCAAAAGGATGACAACCGTTAAGCCGATATCAAACATCCGGCTCGGCAGATCGTCCTTGCTTCCTATCTGGATGATATTAAATATCTTTTTTCTCATTCTTATTTACCTGCATTGTATGCATGATCGACAACTGTTACAGAACCGGTGATCATTCCACGGTCAGATGGAGAACGCTGCACGCAGGAATGTTAAACTTAAGGCCGTCAGCGGTTATCTCAGCATCAAAGCTTTCTGTATGTACGGTATCAGGAGCATCAAATGTATTGTGCGCATTCATCTTACCTGTTACTATCTCACCGGTAACATTTGATATCTTCTTATCTGCGATAAGAGTCTCCACATCATAAGCATCCGTGCATGAAAGGTTACATACCGTGATATGGAGCTTTCCGTCCTTATCAACGGATACCGATTCAGAAAGATTCGGAACCTTGTTCTTTTCCGTGCCGACTTTCTCACTTTCGATAAAGCTGTCTACAAGCTCGTTGTCCTGATGAGCCTTATACATGTTAAATACATAGTATGTAGGAGTCTTGACCATCTTGCTGCCTTCGGTAAGGATAACCGACTGAAGTACATTGACAAGCTGGGCAATGTTTGCCATCTTGACCCTGTCACAATGCTTATTGAATATGTTGAGGTTAATGCCTGCAACAAGTGCATCTCTGATGGTATTCTGCTGGTAAAGGAATCCGGGATTTGTACCGGGTTCAACATCATACCATGTTCCCCATTCATCCACCATAAGACCTACCTTATGATCCTTATCATATTTGTCCATGATAGCGGTATGGCGGTTGATAAGTTCTTCCATGAACAGAGTCTTGTTTAATGTCTGATACCAGTCTTCCTCATTAAAATCGGTAGCACTGCCCTTATGCATCCAGTCGTTGGGCACGGTATAATAATGCAGTGAAAGACCGTTCATAAATCCGTGGAAATGCTCAGCATTCTTGAAGCAGGTCTTCATTACGACATCAGTCCACTCATAATCCCCTGCGTTTGCACCGCAGCAGATCTTATTGATCCTGTTCTCGGGATTGTAATTTCTGATATAGGTCTGGTATCTTCTGTACAGGTTTCCGTAATAATCGGGGTTCATATTGCCGCCGCAGCCCCAGTTCTCGTTGCCTACGCCGAAATAATCCACCTTATATGCTTCCTCATGACCGTTCTTCTTTCTCATATCAGCCATGGGTGACACACCCTCAAAGGTCATGTACTCAACCCACTCACTCATCTCCTGGACAGTACCGCTGCCGACATTTCCGTTGATATATGATTTACATCCAAGCTGTTTCACCAGCTCCATAAACTCATCGGTACCGAAGCTGTTATCTTCAAGTACTCCGCCCCAATGGGTATTGATCATCTTCTTTCTTCCCTCTTTGGGACCTATTCCGTCCTTCCAGTGGTATTCATCCGCAAAACATCCGCCGGGCCAGCGCAGTACCGGGATCTTCATCTCCTTTAAGGCCTCAACTACATCCTTTCTCATACCGTTAACGTTCGGGATATCGGAATTTTCTCCGACATAGATGCCTTCATAGATACATCTTCCGAGATGCTCGGAAAAATGTCCCTGAAGTTCGGGATTGATGTGTCCTTTTGTGTTTTTGGGGTTGATGAACAGTTTAAACATTGTCTTCTCCTTATCCTCTGTTATATTTGTTTTTATGCTTATGTTTCCCTTTATATACTTCCGTAATACCGTTTGAAAGCCCGAGTTCCTCATCCTCACGCCTGCGGTTCATAAAATATATGAAATTATCGATCGCATTTAAGATATCGGCAAATTCCTCACGCGGAGCTTCCTCGATATATCTCATGAGGATCTCGTTCTCTTCCTCTCCCTTGTATCTGCCGTAAAAGATATCAAACAGATTATGGCCGCGCATATATATCTTAAACGTCTCCATATTGCGCTTAAGATCTTCCTTGCTTCTGATCATAAGCCCGGTGACCTCTCTCATACGCCTTGCGCAGGGAAGTCTGTACAGATAGTTTTTAAATTTGGCAAGGAGGATATTGTAAAACTCCTCTTCAGTCTTGATAACTCCTATCTTAGCCATGATCTTGGGGTTTAAGAAATAATTCTCAAACGAATAATATTTAAGTACCAGCACATTTTTCCGGGTGATCCTCGGAATGTTCTGAGGATCCTCTTTTGCCCTGTCGCTGTAGTACGAACAAAGCTGTTTGACCAGAGTCTCAGGCTTCTTGCCGTCGCTGTCCCTGATCATCAAGAACTGATCCTTCAGATACAGCTGGTTAATATACTTCAGATTAGCATAAGTCTTGATATTTGTACAGCTGTTTGTCGTGATGATGGAAATCCTCTGTAAGGTACCGTCATCATTATATACTTCGGAATAATACTTCTTAAGCAGAAGCGGAAGCCTGTTGCTGTCCTGCTTGCCCTCGACGATGAATACAAAATTCACGTTCATCACATCGCCCGCGGAATACCCGAGGTCGTCTAAGATGCGGTTGATGTCCGTATTTTCCGATATGGTGGTATTGTAGTCCTTATCAAGCACCACCTGATTGATCTGCGAGGACTTGAAGTTAAATATCATATTCGGCGAATGTGTTGAGAATATGACCTGATTTTTCTTTGAAAGCCTGTACAGGATCTCACTCGCCGTCTTCTGCAGCTGCGGATGGAGGTATATCTCGGGATCCTCTATCATGATGATACTTGAGATATTACTGTTCTCATCAACATATGCCTCAAGCAGCGACAGTATGTATATGCTCTTTGCTCCGGCGCTTAACGTCTCTACAGAATCGGCACCGTAATGATCCTTCTGCATAACTACCGTGTCCATCATAAAAAGCTCTTTTGTATTAAGCTTTACCATGAACTCGATGTCCTGCTTTCTGCCGCTGTTCCGGATATAATAACGGTTCAGCCTCTCTATAAACTCATCCATATTGAGCTGTCCGAGCTTATACTCCAGGAGCTTGGTAGTCTCTAAGATAGACAGCTCGTCCGGCTTTTTGTCGATGATATCGGGTATGCATCTGAAGCATCTGGTGCAGGGTCTGGATTCATCATACATACAGATGGTATCCTTAACCTTTTTCAGAGCCGATTTTGTCTGTACATTAAATATGCTGTCCTGTATCTCACGGACATTTCTGGTAACGTCGAAGAAATAAACCTTAGGGAATATCTTTTTAAGGCTCGGATTGTTTTTATTGATACCGTCCGAATATCTTACGGAAAGGTCGGTATCCACTACAAACGAAAACGAAAGAAGTCCGCCATACTCCGAAGGGTTTATACCGTTATCCGGACTGTACATCTCCTCTAATATCTCAGCCTGATCTTCCTGCTCATACGAATCCGAGTCAGGCTCCCTGCCTCCCCTGACAAAAGTCGGGAGCTGATTGCAGAAATCCTCATACCACATGTCAAAGCTCTTATACTTGCTTATCTTTCCCTTGGAATGAAGCTCGAGTATGTCGGCGTTCGTGATCTCCAGATTGACCGCTATCTCTATGTTCCTGTTTGGGTCGTTAAAATCGGTAACTTTTACCGCATACTCACCCGCCACGGCAAGTATGGCTTTTAAGATCGTAGTCTTACCTGTGCTGTTTTTACCCACGATGATGAAAGCACTCTCGATATTATCGATATTCAATTCCCTTATGGTCTTAAAATTTCTTATCAGAATAGAACTTATCTTCATCCGGTCATACACCTCCCAAATTATTTATCTGGTAGTAATAACAGCTTTCCCGCCCGTATGGATATTTATCAGATATTCCAATGAGCCTTTTCCTCCGGACTCCGCTTCAAACGGGATATTTATCTCAAGGCCGCTGTTCGTGCCTCCGAACACGGGACAGTACTGTATTTCATCAGTATAAATATCTTCTATATATTCGCTGTCGGGAAGACTCACATTGCTATCCGGGAAGTATACGTATTTAAGCCCCTTACAGTCATAAAATGCCGCAGCCCCGATGGATTTAAATTCAGGATTGATCTCAATCTTTTCAATATTCACATTTCCGCAGAAAGCGAAATCCGCGATGCTCCTGCACTTGGAATAAAGCGTATAACTGCCGCCCTTGGCCGGAGCAGCTATGATGGTCTTTTTATTATAAGAAGTAAGCATCCCTTTTACGGCTTTATAGTTCTTATTACCCGATGCAACCTTGATCTTACTTAACTTTTTGCAGTATTTAAACGGGTTGCCCCGGATGGTCTCTGTCGCTTTAGGAATGGTTATGGTCTTTATACCGGTACATCCGGAAAATGCATTATCCCCGATAAATGTAAGGTTATCACCAAGCTTTATCTTCTTTAATCCCGTACAGTTATAAAACGAATACTCTCCCAGTTCCTTAAGGCTTTTGGGAAGTATTACCGAACTGACATTAACATTATCTTCAAAAGCGTAAGGCTGTATAGCGGTAAGTCCTTCCGGAAGTGTAAGCTCTCCCGATGCAGCCGCAGCCGACAAAAGGATTGTCCCGTCAGCGCTGTACAGGCAGCCGTCTTTAACGGAAAGGTATTTATTCTTCCCCGATACGGATAACGAATCGAGTGCACTGCATCCCGAAAAAGCACCGTCTCCTATCCAGCTGCACTTTTTTCCTATAGTGAATTCTTTAAGCTTAACACAGCCCGCAAATGCAGATGCTCCCAATTCTTCAGTCTTGTCGGGAGTAAGAAAATCCGTAAGTGCGGTTCCGGCGAACGCACCTTCACCGATATATGTTATACCGGTCGCACTGCCGATATCAACATCTTCAAGACTGCCGCACATAAAAAACGCCGCATCGCCTATTTCCTTACAGCCCGAAGGAAATGCTGCTTTTTTCAACGATGAACTGAAAGCAAATGCACCCTCACCGATCCTTGTAATGTTTTCGCCAAGCTTAACGGTTTTAAGGGCACTGTCTTCAAATGCATAATCCGCTATCTCCGTAACGGGTATTTTCTTATCTTTATAAGGGATTTCACCGGGTACTGTGAGTTTGGTAAGCTTTTCCGACTCCGCACCGCACACGGATGCAGTCAAACTCTCCCGGTCTATAATGAATTTAATACCGTCTATAACAAGCACGTCACCATCTTCTTCGGAAAGAATGACACGAGTGTCATTCTCCGTACCCTCGTCCGCACTTGCCGGTATCATGGGAAATATAAGACACAGGCACATAAGGCCTGCAATAAACATCAGTAATCTTTTTCCGGACACCCCTGTAAACCTCCGTATCAGGCAGCAGATTCCCCAAAAATGCCGCCGTGTTTTTCCGTGACCGGTATATTTATAGTCTAATACCCCATCACGGTCCATAAAGGATATTTTACCATATCTGAACGTCGTAAGCAAGTATTAATGTTTCAGCAGCTTTTCAAGCCTGTCATACTGCACATACATTTTCTGGACCTCATTCTCAAGCAGGTAGTAATGCCTGATGTAAGGGATGAGAAGTACCAGAACAGCAAACACCAGAAGTATGGTACCGATGCCCGGAGCAATCAATATAAAAAGAAAAGCCATAAACTCTAAGACCGCAAACAGTACCGTAACTATCAGATGAATAAGTCTCTCATGCTGAAAGAAGCCAAGTTGTACAAGGTGCTCCGCCTTGATATGAGCAATATCCTCACCCGTTTCGCCCGACTCCAGTCTTTTCAAAAGCTCATCCATATATTTTCTGTATTCCAGGATACGTTTTCTCATGGTGTTTTACCTCTTTTTCAGCCATTCTTTCTCTATATCCGCCGATATTACATTATAATTTTACTCCTATTTGACATAAAAAGCAAATCTTATATGCAGCAATAAAAGTGATAATTATGTCAAAAGCGTTTATATTGTCTGTCATTTTTATAAATTTTTCCGTAATGTTTTGCATTTCAAATAAAAAAAAGCCTTGCAAAAGGCAAGGCTATGAGTTATAATCTCATGTGTTGATTGTTTAGGGATATCGCCAAACGGTAAGGCAACGGACTCTGACTCCGTCATCTGTAGGTTCGAATCCTGCTATCCCTGTAAAAAATTTAGGACTTCAGTAAAATGCTGAAGTCCTTTTTTTGTTATCTTTTCAAG
>CACYIR010000075.1:17981-26294 GCA_902774525.1 uncultured Lachnospiraceae bacterium | reverse complement strand
TTTACCGACCTGATATTTGTTATATTTACTATTGCCGATTTGGATATCCGTACAAAAGACGTCGGAAGCATCTCTTCCAGTGCGTAAAGCCTCTGTTTTGCGACGTATATTTCCTTATCCGTATGCACGGCCAGGAAATTATCCGTCGTTTCTAAAAACAATATCTCGTCCAAGGAAAGATACAGGACCGTATCTCCTTTATAGACTTCGAGTTTCAGCTTATCGCTTACTATCCCCGACAATTGTTTTTGAAGCATCATGACTTCCTCAGATAATGTATTGCACCGGATGACCACTTCTTCCTCATTCCCATAAGAAGGATCTATTTCTACGCGTATTTTCATTTTTTTCTCCGGGGTATGGATGAAAACCCTTCATTTCGGGTTTTCTTTAATTGATGAGTTTACTATACTTGATAGCTCTTCATTTGTAAATAGCAAAATGCCAAGAGGTAAATTTTCGGGGGTAAGAAGTAAAAAAAGCGATTTCACACCGTAAGGCGTGAAACCGTTTTACTCCTCCATAATTTTATACCCTTTAACAAATACTGTCTTGATCTGTGCGCCGGCACTCTTCAGGTTCTTGCGGAGCTTCTTGACATGGTTATCAACCACCCTGTCATTACCGAAGAAATCCCTTCCCCATACCAAGTCGAGCAAAGTATCCCTTGAAAACGTCCAGCCCGGACGCTCCATAAGCACCGATAGCATCTTAAGCTCCTTAGGGGGCAGTTCTATCTCTTCTCCCGCTACCCTTACGGTAAGTGCACGTTTATGAAGCTGTATATTACCGCATACCAATATGTCATCGAGCACTGTACCTTTTGAACGCTTGATAAGTGCATTGACCTTGGCCAGAAGCTCGGCTATGGAAAACGGCTTGCATACATAATCGTCGCAACCGAGTTCATATCCGTACAGCCTGTCTTCTTCGCTGGTGCGCGCGGTCATAAATATCACCGGTACATCCATACTCTTTCGTATTTTTACGATAAGGTCAAACCCGCTCATCTGCGGCAGCATCACATCCAAAAGGATCAGATCGTAATTGTTTTCTTCTATTTTATTAAGTCCTTCCAGACCCGACTTGGCGATATCCATAGCATATTCCGGGGCCTTCTCGGAAAAATAATCAATGATGGCCTCTCGGATCTTCGGATCATCCTCAACCAGTAAAATCTGTGATTGCATTTTTCTCTCCTGATGTAAAGCACGGGTGTACCCGGCCCGATTGGTAACAGTAATCTGATAAAAATATTATAGCAGATAATCCGCTTCTGTTACAACCATTTTCTTAAAACTACCTTGCAGGTAAATATCTTGTTTTTTCTGTCATAGGAGAGCTTCAGTCTCCAACCGCATTCCTGCGCTATGCCGTTTGCTATGGAAAGTCCCAATCCTGTGCCGGAACCCGCAGTACGACTCTCGTCTCCCATCTCCAACGGATCCAGCAGGTGTTTGAGACTCTTATTATAATGAAGCTCCGCTTTATTCTTTATCGTAAAATATCTGATAGCTCCAAATACCTCTATGGTCTCCCCTTCGAATGAATACTTGATTGCATTACTTATAAGATTATCCGTCATGATCCCGATTATTTCGGGATCTCCTTCAAGGAAGCTAACCCCTTCCTGTTTAATCTTAAGGTTTTTATCCTCGAGCCTTTCCTTGTATCTCTTTTCTGCCTTTTTTACCAGCTCCGAGAGATGGACTGTTTCTGTTTTCTCCTGATCAGAATCGGTTTTATTTGAAACATCAAGATTCTTATTAATCAGTCCGTTTAAGTACTCCGCATTCTCAACTATCTGCTCTGCATAATAACCGTGTTTTTCACGATGGATATCATCCTTCAGGTTTTCACCGAATCCCTGCATGATCATAAGAGGTGTCTTTAAGTCATGTGCCATGGAATTGATCAGGGATTTATGGAAACGGCTTTTCCCTTCGAGTGAATAAAAATGCTTTAGCCAGTACCATGCAAGGAACAGGAAAAATACCGCAAGGCCTATGTATACCGGGAGCATGGATCTGTAAAACTCCTCCATTTCCCTGCCAAGACCATTTTTAATGATGCAGAAAAACATTACTCTTAATTTTTCGCCGTCTGCTCCTTCCAATATATTATAGTATTCAAGAGAAAGATCACCTTTTAACTCTGAAAAAGGTACCTTAAAGCCTGAATATGGATTGCCATCTTTTTTAAGCTGCAATACTTCATAATTACCAAATCCGAATGCAGAAGGATCATCTTCACCGATCAGATGCGTCAAAAAGCGATGCTCCAAAGACTCCAGATTAAAGTATTCATTTGGATGCAAAGACCACGAATCCCAACAATAGCAAAGATATGTAAAATATCTTGCAGCTTTATCTCCGTAACTATCCAGACTTTCTGCGATCATTTCGGACTCGGTAAGCGGGTTTAAAGAATCATTTTTATGAGGTAATACCAGAAGGTTAGTGTCGCCGTTCAGGTTTTCCATCCTGACAAAGCCTTCCGTTGATTCATCCACACTTGACAGCAAAATATATTGGAGCTCATATGAACGATCGGGATCAGCAAAATCATAAGCTCTGATATTAACTATCAATGGGCGAAATTCATTTCCCTTTCGATATCCTTCTGAAAGATAAACACCATATGAATCGGATACAAAATAACCTTCTTTACGTAAATCATCTATCGACCTGTATACTCCGTTAAACATATCCCTGGGGCAACTTAGATACGTTGCTCCGTCTTCTTCTATTAATTTCATTATCACAGTGTTATCTTCATCAGACCCTGCAGATGATAAATCAAGTTTCAGGTTTCCTCCGTTTCCTTCATCATATAATCCGGTACGCCAATACCCATATACTTCCCCTTCGGTATTATGCTGGATATATGATAATATATCATCCATAAAATCATTAATCAATAACTTGTTATTATCCTCTCCTGATTCGGAAGGCTTTAAGTTTTTTCTCATTATCTCCAGATCAGATTCAATACTTTTCTTAAGCTGCGTACGCATATCCGCAACGTTAACCTCAACAATATCCTGACCAAGCCACCCTGTTAACATAACGCATATCAGCAGCCATAATAACATGTATCCCAGGATAACAAATATAGCCGGATGTTTTTTATTCAGTTCTTTAATCCTCCTGAACATACCTTCATCTCCTATAATAATCAATTACAGAATCACTTGGCAAACAGATCATATCCATTTTCTTAAAATAACCTTAATGACAAACCATTCCTTTTTCTTATCATAATTCATTTTCATCCTCCAGCCGCGTTCCTGTATTATCCCATATGCTGTTGAATAATCGGCTTCTTTATCAGGATTATCACGTCTGCTTTTTATCATAAATGAACTGTTTTTACCGATAATCGTGATCGCAGTCCCTTCTGCAGTACTATTTATGACATTAGAAAAAATATCTTCTGCCATAAGTTTCAGGACCTCCGGATTGCCCGTCAGATATGTATCGCCTTTCTGCTCTATGGTAAGTTTCTTATCCTCGATCAGCTTTTCATATTTTTTCTTTATATCTGTCACAAGATCAGAAAAATAGATCTTCTCTTCTTCTTCCAGATCATAACTGTTGTTTTTTGACAGATTCAGGTTTTTGTTTATCAATCCGTTTATCACACGGATCTCATCAAGTACCTCACCGGCATAATACTCTCTTTTATCAGTATCAATATTATCGTTAAGGGCGGAACTGCATGTTTTAAGATCCGTTAACGGTTCCTTAAGATCTTTTGCCATGGAATTTACGAGAGCCTTATGAAAATTATTCTTCCCTCTAAGCGAATACATTTTTTTATATCCATACCAGGACAAAAAAGCAAAAAACATTGCGGAACCAAGATATATCAAGAGCATTGCTTTAAAAAAGCTCTTTTTCGTTTCTCTTAATCCGTCCGGGATGACAAAAAACAACATTATATTCAATTCCTGATCGTCCGCACCTTCTATCACTGTGTGATACGAAAAATATACATCTCCTTTCATGTACGAAAAAGGCAAGGTAAGACCAAACCCGGTATTATACTTGTCCGGATAAAAGAAGAGAAATTTGCCAATAATATCTTCAGCTTTATAACTCTTTATTCCGACCCATTTTTCAAGAAGTTCCACATTTATATCCTCATATTGGGCAAAATGGTGTTCATATGTGGGATCGGTCCACCAATCATAGTATGACTCATCAAAACAACTCGCGTTTTTTTCATTGTACTCCTCAAACAACAACCTGCCTAATCTATCAACCGCAACCGGTTTTAAATTATCGGGTAAATCTATATCCTTGGCAAAGTCTTCTATATTCAGATTTATTAGATATCCCCTAACCCCTATTCGAAGCCTGTCGGTTCCAATTTCCTCTAAATTGGTATGTAGCTCATTTTTATTATATATACCATATTCACCGTAAGAATGTACCTCCTCGTCTGTCAGTCCGGCTACATATGTGATCATTTCCTGCATATATTTGTTTATTTCAGTTTGCTTTTCCTCCATTGTATAAGCCGAGGACAGCATATAATCTTTTAATACAGGAAGAAAGCTGTCATATTCCCATATTATTTTTTGTTTAAGGTCGACAGTTCCTCTTTCATATTTCTTTCTGCCGATAAATGCAGTAAGAAATATGCACAAAACCAGCCAGAACAATACATAGCCCAATACCATAGATAAAACGGGTTTTCTGTTTTTACCAGTACTAGCCTTTACATACATAACTATTATTATAAAAAAAACAATAACAAAGGCTAACATCATTACCAACATGCTATTCCCATAGTTAGATTTATTCTCGGCATCATTTGAATCACCATCTGATACTTGGGCCATCTCTGACTGTTTAGTTGTTTTTTTATCCACATCCTCTATTGATGTTAAAACCGGATCATTTGCCGTTTCTGTTTCGGAGCTTGCCAGATTTAAATCAACATAATAACTGTAATCGTTTGCACATAGATAAATATGACCGCCATCCATGATAACAGAATCTATTAGTTTTAAATTTTCTTCATCAGAGATTTTATCAATAATAGCAGATGTCCCATCCGTATAACTAACTTCAATTACCAGTCCATCAAGATCCTTTTTACTGATTCTTTGACCATCCTCAAATACTTTTTTTGAGAAATCAAGTGAACTCCTGTCTTTTAAAACCTTGATCAAGCTTATACTTTTTCTATTCGTTTCAGATTCAATATTTTCAGCGAAAGAAGTAAAATGAGTCTTACATTGTTCTAAATAACATTCCAATAGTAACTGTCTGATTTTATGCGATTTAGGATTACTTTCATCGAGAAGTTCCCATAGAGGAATTGTTTTTGCCGCATAAGGTAAAGATACTACAACCATGTTTTCTTCATGATATATTTCATTAATCCATTCAGCTATTGCAGATGTTGGATTATAGAGACTCCCTTTTGACCCAAATAATTGATCCAAACTCGTAACAGTTCGGTCTTTTCCGCCATATATTTTAAACTGATAGTTACTTGAAATACTTTCATTATAATCCTCATCCTCAAAAACAGAATTGTCACTACTTTGGTAACTTAATCTTTTATCAGTTCTTTCTTGTAAACTAACTAATTCTTGCAAGTCAACATTAGTATTATTGGTTGTCGTAGTACGGGTAATGTTTACTCTTCCACCATAAACTACCCCTGTAAACAAATGGGTCCCATATTTATTATATAAATCCACAGCTTTTGAAAGATCATCAACTGCATATAAATCAGTTTTAAATCCTTTATCCAGATACCCTCTTATTTCTTGAATATTCAGATTGCTAACATAATAATGACTTTTAATCAACCATGAATACAGTTCGTACCTTTTTGAAACAGCATTATTATCATATGCTTTACTAAATAACTGATCCATATCTGTATTTAAGCAAAAGATACTATCATCAGGATTAAATCCTATATCTTTTGAATACAATGAAGCCAATTCAAGGAGGTTATCACTATTCCAATAATATGTGTAGTCTTGAGCATTTTTACTTGCTTGTACATGCTCCAAATACTCACTTTCCTTATCTATTATATATGAGTTCAGGCTAAAAACCTCAGCACTACCTATCTCAAATCCTGAGAATGCATTATAACCTCTCAAAAGAATGTCTTTTTCCTCTGATTCATTACTTATAACGGACATATATGCATTTGATTTGATATATGCACCATTTATCGAGAATAAAATAATCAATGCAATAAACCCAATTAAGTATCTCTTTTTACTAATAGTCATTTTATGTCCTTTTCCTACCTGATTCTGGTATTATAAAACTTTTCAACAATATTTTCCGTAAGTACTGTTCTCGAACTAACTACTACCTACTTTTTTAGTAATTCCTTTACCATTACTCCGACCATTAATGATACGTTACTATACATATCATATCAAAAAGATGTATCCTTTTTAAGTCCTTTTTTAAGTTTTTTCAGGTTTTATACGGATGAATTTGCAATAGTCGGAGATTTGTGAGATTTTCAATCGGAAGATTATGTGATTATCGGTCGGAGGTTTGCGAGACAGAAAAAAGCGGCCTCATCCCGCAAGGTATGAAACCGCTTTTTTCTCTACTGTTATGGTTACTTCTTTATGTTCTCCGCCGTCCTCTCCGTCTAAGGCCCAGGAGACGGGATTGTCAAATTCAAAGGTTGCTTTTTTTACTTTTAAGATCTTTATACCGTAATCTACGGATATGTCCTTTGCTTTCTCTAATGCACCAGGACGTTTTAATACCATACCGATCGCATGTCCTATGGTCTTTAATAACTTAATAGGACCGGCCGGCCACTTGACAAATAAAAGCTCATGCTCTCCGTCATCAAGTGCTACATCGCTGCCTGTGATGCCACGGAAACCGCCGACCGATTTGGCACTGACTATCATGCCGAGGAGCAGGTCGGTGTCTATTATATAAGGACACGATATCCTCGCATGGATCTTTCTTGTTTTAAGGATATTTTTGGCCCCGTACATTATGTACGCCAGATGTCCGAAGGTGTTTTTTAACTTTTGCGGTGTAGCATAGGATACATCCGAGAAAAGACCGAAAGCAGCAGTGTATGTGATGTATTTACCGGATTTGCATGTCACGCCTGTATCCGAAACATTCGATGCTGCCTGTTCTGCTGTATCATCACAAGATTTATCTGCATAGAACGTTGCCACATCACATTCAAACCCTGTATCATTTAATATTGCATTAAGCACTATCCTTGCCAGTTTTGTCGGATCGCCCTCCAGCTTCAACGAATAACCGAAGTCATTGGTCGATCCTGTAGGGATGATACCTATCGGAACATCGTATCCGGTTGCCAGTACACCGCTCATTACTTCATTAAGTGTTCCGTCACCCCCGGCTGCTACCACATATATATTATGTTTTCTGGTTGAATCTTCCGGTTTTTCCGGATTTCCATAGTACCCATACTTAAGGTTGCAATATCTCTTTAAATACTTCTTCGCTGCCTCTGTGGCATCTCCCCTGCATTTTGTAGCATAGAAGTCCGGTGATAGTCCCGATTCATTAAACATTTTTTTAATCTCGGGGATGCTCTTTCTTATTTTCCCTTTACCGGCCTTGGGGTTATAGATTATAAGTATTTTAATATCCTTTAACATCATGATGTCAGTTTTCCTACTACCTGGTTGATAACCTTGCCGTCGGCCTTGCCTTTAAGTTCAGCCATAACAGCCTTCATGACCATACCCTTGTTGCCCGATGCTAATACATCGGCAAACTTCTCCTTTATCACTGCCTCTACCTCAGCCTCGGAGAGCATCTTGGGTGCATAAGCCTCGAATACGGCGAGTCTTGCTTTGTACTCTTCCTTAAGCTCCATGCGTGAATCAGGACATGTATCGATCTGCTCCTTTATGGTCTTTATCTCTTTTAAGATAGCCTGATCCGTCATGCTGTCCGGGATATCATCCCTGCAGCCTGAATCTATGGCCAGCTTCTTTGTAGCCGAAACCAGTGCCGAAAGAGCATCCTTTTTCACCTTATCATGGTCCTTCATGGCCTGCATCATATCTTTCTGTAATGTTGTAAACTGCATATTATAGTCCTCCGTTTTTAATATTTTTTTAATGGTACCTAACCCCTATACTTTTACTGTAGTATAACTCAAAATGTATATGATTGCAAATTATTATAATATAATCTTACTCTTGCTTTTATCCTTTTATAGTAGTATAATATACTTCTACAGGAGGATATATTTATGAATATCATTCTATATCATGGCTCTGAAATAACAGTGGGACAGCCGATCTGGGGAAAA
>CACYIR010000075.1:0-17948 GCA_902774525.1 uncultured Lachnospiraceae bacterium | reverse complement strand
AAATACAATGATTACGGACGATGAGGAGATAAAGCCTAATGATGTACGCTTACGATGAAATGTATCTTAAAGATGCTCAATACAACCTTGGGAATATGCTGGATTTTGCGGTATATGGTGCCGGACAGAGTTTAAATGTATTTTATGATCTCTTTATCAACTCAAAGATTGCCCGCAGCTTCGCTCACGGCTCACCCAAATACATTGCCGGCAGATCAGGTGTTGAACTGGTCCTTGACCTTTTTTATGAACTATATGGAGATGATAAAGGATTATTACAGGCTGCCCGCGACTATAACGACAAGGCAATCTCCGGAAGAAGCCCCGAATTTTGGACCGGCTATGCTCTGGCATATTATCAATGGCTTTCCGGGCTCAGTTTTTCCCATATTAATGAGATAGCGCCGATAGAAAGTGTTCTTCGTATGTATCCGAAATATCATGAGATGGACATACAGCACTTTGTAGACCGTATGGAAACCCTGCGGAATGATAAGTCGCGTATCTCCCGTTTAAAGGCATATCGTCTGAGGCTTAACCTCAGTCAGAGTGAACTTGCCAAGCGTACTTCTATCCCTTTAAAAACCTTGCAAAATTATGAGCAGCGACTTAAAGATATAAATAAAGCAAATGTCAGTTATATGATACGGCTTTCCCGTGCCCTGTACTGCAATGTTGAAGATTTGCTTGAATAATAAACATTAATGAGGAGTTATTCTAACATCTTCTGCCTGAACTCCTCTATCTCCTGCTCGGTAACCCCGAGCTGCAGGATATAATCATCCCCCATCTCGCTCCAGGCGGCTTCGAGATATGCCTCATCGGCTATAAAGGCACGATATACACCTTTGGCTACTTCTTCTCCGTGGCTTTCTTTCACTTTCTCACGTATAGTTTCGGCCTTGGGGATATTGACCTCATTTGTCTTTAAGTAATCCTCCATGATTACTTTCCTATCCACACCCAGTATCTCAAGTATGAGTGCGGTAGTGATGCCGCAGCGGTCCTTTCCTTCCGAGCAATGCCAAAGAATAGCTCCTGTTGAGTAATCATGTGCCAATATTTCCGATACGACCTTTTTAAAATTGTCGCGACACTCCCTGACCAGCCATCTGTATAAAGAGCTCATATCGGGCGGGCCTTTTCTCTCGGCTTTCTGTTCGTGACTGATTCCTGCAGTGATATGCTCAAATATCGGTAAAGCCAGATATTGTCTTCCGCACGGACAGTCGGGTTTTTCATCTCTTTCGCCGGGCGTTCTTAAGTCTATGATTGCAGATATCCCGCTCACATCCTGCTCTTCTGCCTGGGAAAGGTTCGCCGAACGTACCAAGTATCCTTTTTTTATTGTTTTCCCGTCTTTGGTGCTGAGCCCGCCCAGATCTCTTATATTACTTATCATGTTGTATTCCTTCCTGTACCACAAACGCCTTTGTATACCCTTCTTCCCGGCTGCTTATATAAATCTTTCCGCCGTTTCTTTCGATGATCCTCTTTGTGATCGCGAGTCCCAAACCTGTACCATGGCCTGACATGCGCGATGTGTTTTCTGTCACGAACGGTTCAAATATATCCATATCCTGCGGGATCTCAGCTCCCGTGTCAAGTATTTTTATCACTGCTTTTTCTCCGGCTTTTTCAACGGATATCTTAGCTTTTATACCCTCCGGATTATGTTTGTATACGTTTACCACCAGATTGGCAATGGCACGTGCAAGCTCTTTTTTATCTGCGTTTACGATTATTTCTTCATCCGGGATATCAATATCGAGTTCGATACCGTGTTCCTCAAATTCAGTATAGTTTTCGGCAGCTATGTCACGCACTAGCGAACAGATATCGAAGCTTTCGGGGATGGGCTTATACTCTTGTGTCCCAAGCTTTGAATACTCAAAAAGCGTGTTTATCATATCGTTCATGGTGTTGGACTTGGCATATATGATATCGTAGATTTCTTTTTTTTCGGTGTCACTCACTTTTCCCTCCGACAACGCCTTGGCAAAGCCCTGCACCGAGGTCATGGGGGTCTTCAGGTCGTGAGCGATTGCAGCATACATGAGGTTCTGCTCCTTAAGTCTCTGTTCGCTTTCTTTTTTTAAGATGCCCGCTGTCAGTTTATATAAAACAATCGCAGCAATGACTATGATCAGGATACTTAAGATAAGATATATATACCCCGGCAAACCGGTCGCATAATCCTCTTCCTTTTCAAAATACTTCGGATATACAAACTCATAGAATATCCCTTCGAGATTTTTTTCTATGATAACGACTATCAGGCTGAACAATATAAATGAAAGAAATATTTTGTTTTTAGTTGAAAACAGTTTATTCTTAAATCTCAAATCTATACCCCAATCCTCTGATAGTTTTTATGTGTTCGGCCCCGACTTTATCCCTCAGACGGCTGATGATAACCCTTATAGTATTGTCATCCACTGCCGCCTCAGAGTACCATGCACTCTCATATATCTGTTCCTTCGTAAATACACGTTTTGGCTGTGACATTAAAAGCTCCAGCACCTTTAATTCTGCCTTGGTAAGTTCTGTCTTCTCATCACCTTTTTGAAGTACACATTCTTCAAGATCCAGCACCATGCCTCCCGCTGTCACGGTATTCTTCGGCATCTCCTTTTGAGAAGCAGTATTCAGCCGGCGCAGCTGAGCCTTAACCTTTGCCGCCACCTCTAACGGCTCGAAAGGCTTCGTGATATAATCATCCGCACCAATATCTATCCCGAGCACCCTGTCGGACAGTGTAACCTTGGCGGATATGACCATAACAGGTATGTATTTATCCTTCTGCCTGATATGCTTTATCACCTGATATCCGTCAATTTTCGGCATCATGATATCTACCAGCGCAAGGTCTATATCCTGTTTATCAACTATCTCCAGAGCCTGTACTCCGTCATTTGCTTCGAACACTGTAACGTCGTCAGTCTCCAGATAGATCTTAAGTAATTTAACTATTTCTTTTTCGTCGTCTGCTATAAGTATATTCGGCATATTTTTATCCTTTTCTACTGTCGCTCCCACGGGCATATTCATGCCCGGCCAAAAAAATTACAACGTCCAGAATTTATACAGCTCATAGAATAATATGAACTCAAAATATCCGAAACTGAGTACCACCCATATGAATCGCTTAATCTTCGTGCGTGTCTTCAGTTCGCTCTTGATTGAAGTATAACTCAAAAAACCGCCTATTGCAAACGATAATAATCCGAGCAGTCCTGCAAGAATAGCAGAAACCGTGACTAAGGCTTTAGTACAGGAGAACGACATCATGGTATATGCGGCAAATATCGGTCCTGATACTGCGTATATAAGCTGTTCGGTAAGTATCAGTCTGTCTGCTCCCGTATATTTCTTTTCTGTTTTTCTGATCTTTCTCATTACGTATGCAGCAAGCTTTACCAAAAGCACCGCCAAGCAGATGAGGCCGAATATGATAAATAAGTAATTTCCTATAAACCCCGCATAATTGTTATAGTCTCTCTCAGTATCACAGTAGGTAGTTTCCATTATACCGTTTTTAAAGTAATATATGGCTTCCATACCGTTGTTTACATACAGATATTTATGGCCGCCAAGCGGGATAAATACGGCATTATCGATATCGAATCCAAAAAGCCTTACGGAATATGTCCCGTCATCGTTTTTCGATAAAGGCATTATCTGGCCGTACAGGAAACACTTTCCGGCTCCTGCCACTATACTTCTTTTTGAAGTATAACATCCGCTGATATCTTCCTCGCTGCTCCCTGCTGACTTTATTTCACCGGTCATCTTCTGTATTTTTATATCCAGCAGGCCTGCATATTTTTCTTTGATATCCTCATAACCCTCCCTGTCAAGAAAGCTGCCGTATAAAAGCTTAGGGATACCGTAACAGAATGCCGTTTCTCCTGCCTCGTTTGTCATAACGGCTACGCCCAGACCGCTTACAGGATCAAACTGAAGCGCAGTAGTACATCCCGCAGTATTCCCGTCATGTCCCAAAACATCGATCTTAAAGTTGCTTACCCAAAGGCCGTGGCTGTTCCTTTTTGTTTCGTTGTCTCCAAAATATGCTGTGGTCTTAAACATTTCTTCACGAGTACTGTTACTATTAAACAAAGGACTGTCTTCTCTTACCAGGGCCTGTCCGAATTTTGTTAAGTCCCCCAAAGTGCCCATAGCGGCGCCCGCAGGGAAAAGCTGTACATAGCAGGGGCACTCTCCGTAATCCTCGAAGCTGTCTAAGCTCACGGAATAACACTTAAGTTCATGCCTTTTTTCCGCCACACAGGTGTTATCTGCCTGCAGAGGGTCGATGGATGTATGCTCCATTCCCAAAGGCTTAAAGATATTTTCGTTGACATACGTTACATAATCAAGTCCGCTGGTGCACTCCACTATGTAAGCCGCAAGGGAAACTCCCCAGTTGGAATACGCTGTAACTTCACCTACATGAAATGCCTGATAGCACTCACATGTTTTTACGGCTTCTTCTAAAGATCCAAACAACCCGTCCGCACCGGCCATCTCGTTCTCATAGAAGCTCTCCTGAAAACCTGCGTTATGGTTCATCAGGTTTATCATAGTTATCTTTTCACCGGGATACTGGAGCTTAGTCAGAAAACCTTCGGGGAGATAAGTACGGATATCCGCATCAAGGTCTATGTTTCCGCGTTCCCACTGCTGCATAACCGATACCCATACGAGTATCTTGGAGCAGCTGCCCCATTCATATACGGTATCGGCATCCGCCTTTACCTTATTCCCGATATCCGAATATCCGTAATACCCGTTATATACGCCATCCCTGTTAAATACGCTGACCTCGCAGGAGGCAAGCCCGCCTTCGATGCTTTTTACATACCCGTCGATTTTACTTCCGATCTCATCATAAGCAATCCCTGATGGAGTCGTCTCAGTTCCGGCCTCAAGCCCGGCAGCCCTCACATTTTTTACAGGGGCAAAAATCCCGAATACTAAACTCAAAATAAAAAGTGCCGTAATTACTTTCTTCATAAAACCTCTTCCTTTCAGGTAGTTTTCTTTGTTTATGAAAAAAGCTTACAGCACTTATGTTACATATAAAATCGTTGAACATTAACTGAATATTAAAATATCTGTTTATAAAATTATAATGGTACCTGACCCCTATATTAATTGTATAAGTTTGCAGTTCGGTATCCCTTCCTCCCAGAACCGGCTCCGGTCACCGCCGAATTTTATCCGGCAGACGATAGCTGAGTTCATGGCTCCGTGTCCTATGATGAGGATATTTTTCCCTTCGGCAAGCTGCGGGTATACCACCTCATCCAGGAATGCTCCGGTGCGCCCGAACAGATTGTCCAGGCTTTCACCGCCTTCTACCGGCTCTGTATACTTCTCCGGGTGGTAAAAGAACTCATTTACCGGACATCCCGGGATACTAAAGGAGTTTTCTACACCTTCGTATATACCGAAGCCCATCTCCTTTAACCGGTCATCATAGACTATGGGGATATCCCGGCCTTTTAAAAATATATCAGCCGTTTCCTTAGCACGTATAAGAGGCGAGCAGTAACATATATCTATCGGGACATCCTTATATTCCCTGCGTGCCGCCTCCGCCATGGCACGTCCTTCATCATTTAACGGGATATCCGTACCGCCTTGTATCTTCTTTTTGGCGTTCCAGTCAGTTTTCCCGTGGCGCATTATGTAGAGCATTTTCTGCTACCTCTTTTTCTATCTTAGGGTTTTACACCTCATCCGGCACTTCGTGCCACCTTCCCCTCAAGGGGAAGGCTTTTCGGGAGCCATTAAAATCTATGTCTCTCGTACATCCAGTTGCATCTGGCGAGCTTCTCTGCCAGCTTCTGTGTACACTCGTCCTTTAACATCCTCCACTTCCAGTTCTCGCCGAATGTGGAAGGAGCGTTAAGCCTTGCTTCGGAGCCGTGGTTAAGTATATCCTGCATGGGGATGACAGCGAGCTTCGCAGGACTTCTTAATGCCGCACGGATAAATATCCATGCTATCTCATCCTCCTTAACCTCACCGCAGCCTAAGTATTCACCTATATAGTGCTTGTCCTCTGCACCCAGGCTCTTATACCAGCCTCTGGTAGTATCATTATCATGAGTGCCTGTGTATACTACGCAGTTTTCGATATGGTTGTGCGGGAGATACACGCTCGGATTGTGAGGATCGAATGCAAACTGCAATACCTTCATTCCGGGGAAGCCCGAATCCTTTAACAGTTTCACTACGGAAGGAGTAAGGAAGCCTAAGTCCTCAGCTATGATATCCTTCTCGCCCAGTTTCTTTTTTATGGCATTAAACAGTTCTATGCCGGGGCCCTTCTTCCATACACCGTGCTCAGCGGTCTCGTCTTTTGCCGGGATAGCATAATACTCATCAAAGCCCCTGAAATGATCCACTCTTACCACATCATACAGTTCGTAGCAATGGCTGATCCTCTTTATCCACCAATTAAAGCCTTCCTCTTTGTGCACCTTCCAGTTATACAGAGGGTTGCCCCAAAGCTGGCCTGTAGCACTGAACGCATCCGGAGGGCATCCTGCCACAGACTTGGGATTACAGTTTTTATCAAATTCAAACAGATGTGTGTCAGCCCATGCATCCGCACTGTCAAAAGCTACATATATCGGGATATCGCCTATGATCTTAATGCCGGCTTTGTTGGCATAGGTCTTAAGCTTAACCCACTGCTGCATGAACATGAACTGGTTAAACTTATAAAATTCTATCTCATCGGCGTACTTTGCGCGATATTCCTTTAATGCCTTCTCATCACGGGTCTTGATGCCCTTCTCCCACGAGGTCCAGCATGCACCGCCCTGTGAATTCTTTATAGATACAAACAGGGCATAATCTTCAAGCCAGTATGCATTTTTCTCGCAAAAAGCCTTAAATGCCGCGGTATTCTGATGCTTGCTCCTCTTATATGCCTTCTTGAGTAATGCGAGCCTGGTGTTATACATGGCACCGTAATCTACATACTTCGGATTCTTTCCGCAGTCAGCCTCAGCACACTCCTCTTTGGTAAGGAGTCCTTCCTCTGTAAGTGCTTCAAGATCGATGAAATACGGATTCCCCGCAAATGTAGAAATACTCTGATAAGGTGAATCCCCGTATCCTGTAGGACCTAACGGCAGTATCTGCCAGTAGTCCACGCCCGCTGCTTTTAACCAGTCAACAAAATCATAAGCTTCCTTTGAAAAACCGCCTATACCGTACTTAGTAGGCAGGCTCGCTATCGGAAGCAGCACACCTGTAGCTCTCATATTTTTCCTCCCGTAAAGATCCATCGTCGCAAGCTCCTCAGGATGACACATTCACATCCGCTTTGTCATTCTTAAGCAAAGCGGAAGGCTGTCCGTCTCCACACATTTTTACAAAAAAATACCGGCTGCCACACAGGTCAGCCGGTAAAGTATTCCATTTAAACTTATCTTCTCTTTCCGAAAAGTCTTAAGAGATATAAGAAGAGGTTGATGAAGTCAAGATAAAGCTCAAATGCTCCGCCTAAAGCAAGTGCGGTGGTATTTGAAGAATCAGCATATGCTGTCTTTTCCTTGATCTTCTGGGTATCATAAGCGGTAAGTCCTACGAATACAGCTACACCGATGAAAGATGCGATGTAATCAAGACCTTCACTCTTAAGGAACATGTTAACTATACCTACAAGTATAAGTCCGATCAGACCCATGATGCAGATGCTGCCCATGGATGAAAGATCCTTCTTGCATACAAGGCCGTAGAATGCGGTGATACCGAACATAGCTGCGGTGATAACAAATACCTTGGTAACCGATGTCTCAACATAACCCATACATACGATACCGAGTGTAGCACCGTTGATAAACGAATAAGCTGTCATCAAAGCTGCTGAAAGTGCTACGTTATTCTTCTTTAATGCAAAGTTTGAAGCGATGACTACTGCTATCTCTGCTACAAAAAGAATGATCAGATTGGCAGGGTTACGTATGAACCATTCAAGTAAAGCATCGGATGCCACCTTTGCACCGATAGCCGTAACCACGAGAGCCGCAAGCATAAAGATGAAGGACTGAGCCACTACCTTCTGCTGCAGGGCCTCTGAAGCCGCACTGAATGCACCCTGGATACCGCCGGCATATCCTCCGTTATTATAACCGTTATTGTTATAACCGTTGTATCCGTTAAAATTCTGCTGAAAAGCAAAGCGTGCATCATTCTGTGCCTGTGACATCTGCTGCTCGATGTTCACGTTTCCGTTGTTATTAGCATTTCCGCCAAGCTGTCCGAAATCACGATAATTATTATTGTTATCCATAATCATTTTCCTTTCCGTGCCTTAACAAAAGCACTTCGTTTTTGTAAAACCTTAAACATTATACCAAAAGATTATGAAAAAAGCAATGCCGTAAATCTTAATATACTGTAAAATATCCTCTTATAATACCTCTTTTGCCCCTGTTTGATGCACTTTATTTCTTTTATCAGGCTCTACACAAAATCTCACACTTATGTTATGATATACTCGCTACCGATGCAATCCCGGTCTTTAGACTGCATACGTCATGAAGGGGCAATACATATTAATCAAGGAGGGGATAGCATGAAGAAAAAAATACTCATACCTGTCATAGCAGGTGCTTTGATCATCATCGGAGTAGTCCTGTTCTTTATCCTCCGTTCAGGAGATGATTCTTATTTCAGCATCCGGATATTATACTCCGAAGGAAATGTCAACATAAAGCGTGACGGCAACTCTATTAATGCCGCCAAGGACATGAAGCTGCGTGATAAAGATAATATCATAGTAGGGTCAGACGGCTTTACACGTATAGACTGTGACCGTGAAACCTATGCACATTTTGAGCATGATACGGAAGCCTCTATCAAAGCCACATCTGATAAAAAGCTTACCATCAATATGGTAAAGGGCGAATTGGTCATCGATCTTCAGCAAAAGCTTGCAGATGATGAAAAATTAAATGTAGTAACACCCAATACCACTCTTGCCATCCGCGGTACCGTGGTAGCGGTAAGGACTTATCCCACCGAAGACGGCGGTACAAAGACCATCAACTACTGCCTCGAAGGTAAGGCTGTAGTTGAGACCGATCAAGGCAGCGAAACCATCGAGGCCGGTCAAGGCTGGCTTACCGTCACCGATACAGAAGGAAATATCACCGAATATAATCCGATAGGTGCCGCAGAACTGGAATTTGAAGGGATCGACATTGACTCCTTACAAGGTGCCGACAACGGCCCTATGGTCATAAATAATACGGTCAGCTTCGTCTCTAATACCGATACGTCCGGTGTAGAGATCAACGGGACCAATTTCCCCGATATGATGTTCAGACTCTATATCATGGATAAATTGGATCTCGACAAAAACCTGATACTTTCAGGTGACGAGCTGACGATCGATTTTATCGATATATCTTACAACGGGATAAAAGATCTGAAAGGTATAGAATTTTTTAAAGACCTCACAACCATACACTGCCACAACAATGAGCTGACTTCCCTTGACTTAAGCGGAAATCCCAAGCTGAGAGCCCTTAGTTGCGGCGAGAATAAGATCACGGATCTCGATTTAAGTAAAAATGACCAGCTTGAATATCTTGATTGTCATCTGAATCCGCTAAATGGTCTCGATGTAAGTAAAAACATCAACCTGAACGCTCTCTACTGCTACAATGATCAGTTAAACAAACTGGATGTAAGTGCCAATACCTTATTGACATGCTTATATTGCGGAGAAAATCCGTTAAACGAACTCGATGTGAGCAAGAATACCGCTCTTATCGAATTATCCTGCTCGAATACAATGATATCCGAGATCGATATAAGTAACTGTACGCATCTTACATTTTTTAATTGCAGCCTCACCAGTATTTCTGCTCTTGATGTGAGCAAGAATACCGAACTGAAAGACTTAACCTGTCCGTTTACAGGCATCAGCAAGCTCGACTTAAGTCATAATACAAAGTTAACATCTTTAAATATTATGTATACCGAGCTGACCGAAACGGATCTGACCAACAATCCGCTTCTTGCCGACGAAAGTATCTATTATGATGAAGGTAAGAACAAGCTTATCCGCTAAACAATATCCTGCAACGGGATAAAAAAGTCTGAACCAAGAACGTTCTTGATCTTATGAGCAACCATTTCCTTAACAGCCTGACGAGCGGGCTTTAAGTACTGACGAGGATCGAAGTGTGAAGGATTCTCAGCGAAGTACTTTCTGATAGTACCTGTCATAGCAAGACGGATATCTGAATCGATATTGATCTTACATACAGCAAGCTGAGCTGCCTTACGGAGCTGCTCCTCGGGGATACCTACTGCATCGGGCATGCTTCCGCCGTACTGGTTAACCATCTTAACGAATTCCTGAGGAACTGA
Organism: uncultured Lachnospiraceae bacterium; assembly: GCA_902774525.1. GTDB lineage: Bacteria > Bacillota > Clostridia > Lachnospirales > Lachnospiraceae > RUG11977. The sequence continues at coordinate 7,541 of CACYIR010000075.1, read as the reverse complement.
AGATGAACCGTGAAGAACGATGGGGAAGCCGGGAAGTCTCTTGATGCACTCCTCTAATACGTCGAAACGAAGGGGAGGGGGAACAAGTACGCCGTCAGCATTTCTTGTACACTGAGCAGCTGTGAACTTGTAAGCACCATGAGAAGTACCGATAGCGATAGCAAGTGAATCACATCCTGTCTTGGATACGAAATCCTCAACCTCTTCAGGACGTGTATAGCTCTCGTGACCTGCCTCAACTACTACTTCATCCTCGATACCTGCTAATGTACCGAGCTCTGCCTCTACTACTACTCCATGAGCGTGAGCGTACTCAACTACCTGCTTTGTTAAAGCAACGTTCTCCTCATAAGGCTTTGAAGAAGCATCGATCATGACTGATGTGAAACCACCGTCGATACAGCTCTTGCAAAGCTCGAAGCTGTCACCATGATCAAGGTGAAGAGCGATCGGGATATCAGGGTTCTCTGCAACTGCTGCTTCTACTAACTTTACAAGATATGTGTGGTTAGCATATGCACGTGCACCCTTTGATACCTGAAGGATAACAGGGCTCTTTAACTCGCCAGCAGCTTCTGTGATACCCTGTACAATCTCCATGTTGTTTACGTTGAAAGCACCAATAGCATATCCGCCATTATAAGCCTTCTTGAACATTTCGGTCGTTGTAACTAATGCCATAAAAATATTCCATCCTTTCTATAATTGTCCTTTTCGGACTACAATCAAAGGCATTATAGCATAGAATTTTAAAACTTACAAGTCAATATTTTTCATTCCCAAGAGAATTAAACAGCTTTTTAAGCCTCTCCGGAGTTACGTTCCCCATCCAGTACCTGTGGTTCATGTAGTGGTCCTTGTACAAGTCTCCTGCATCGGTATAATCCGAAAGAAGATATACCGTAAACTTCGTATCATCCTTACTCATGTGGTTGACTATGGGTGTATACTCTGCAGCTCTCAATGTGGTCTCACCGTTCTGGCATTTAAACCAAAACATGTTAGATACAAAGTTGCCAAGTGAATAGTAGCACGGTACCCTTCTGCCGTCAGAGGTTTTTATCACCTTCACAGGCTGTACTACATGGGGGTGGCACCCGATGATGGCATCAGCTCCGGCTTCAGCCAGCTTCTTAGCCATCTTCTCCTGCTTTTCCGAGGGCTCATGCTCGTATTCCACACCCCAGTGCGGGAGCACTATCACAAAATCCGCCTTTTTCTTAGCCGCCTGTATCTCCTTTAATGCCGCGGCTTCCTTATACATCCTTATATAATACGGCTCCTTTTTAGCTCCTGAGTTAAGCAGCGTCGTATAATTTAAAAATGCTATCTTAATCCCGTTATATTCTCTGATCGCAAGAGTATCATAATCCTCCTGCGACCCGTATATACCGGTCACCAGGACACTGTCTTTATACTTTCTCCAATAATCAAGAGTATTCTGTATGCCGATCTCTTTTCGGTCATATGCATGATTGGTAGCACAGGTTATAACATTAAAACCGGCCGCCCTCATGGCATCCCCAACCTCCTTCGGGGTGCCGAAGCTCGGGTATCCGCCGAACTTTTTACTGTCATAGACAAATATCGTCTCCTGATTTATGATCTTAACATCGAACCCCGAAAGATAATCCTTCATATGCTCGAATATCGCATCATAGTTGTAGCTTCCGTCCTTCTGTTTTCCGGAGTTAAGGATATTTTCATGTATCAGTGCATCCCCGACCGCAGCCAGTTTTACTGTCTTTTCGGACTCTACGATGACTCTGCATTTTAGTTTGACGGTTTTTTCATTATATGTAACTACAGCAAATACATTGGTCTTCCCGTCCGCTACCGCAGTCACTTTCCCCTTCTTGCTCACAGTCGCTACTGAAGTGTCGGCCGATGACCATCTGACTTTATAATCCTTCACATCCCAAAGTACCGAAAGCCGTGTCTTTTTCCCGGGCTTTAATACTATTTTATTTTCATTTAATGACGGCAATGTCTCTTCGGCGTTGACCCTATGCTCCCTAATGTTTAATGAAAAAACTGTTACCAGAATGATCGCTATCGCAAAAACAAATATATGCCTACCGGATTTATACATAAACCCTCCCTAATGCCTTGTTTTATCAAATTGTATGCCTTATATTTGGAAATGTCAATTAATTCTCATGAAAAAATCCCCGAAGGCTTCTGCCCTCGGGGACTGAAAATATTACATATTATTGCTCATCCTGATTTTCATCATCGGGAAGCTCGTACTCCTCGTCGGTGTACTCGCCATCCTCGTATAACTCATCGGAGTATTCACCCTGATAGTTATCGTCGATGTACTCATCGTTCTCATCATAGTAGCCGCTGTCATCTGATGACTCATCATAATAATCTGAATCATTGAATCTATCCTGCTTAGCGTTGAAGTTCTCATAACGCTTGTTGGCAAGACGGCTTGCTTCGAACTCGGCATCGGTACTTAAGTTGATATTGCGGTAGGTCTTCATACCTGTACCTGCAGGGATCAGCTTACCGATGATAACGTTCTCCTTAAGACCGATAAGAGGATCGATCTTGCCGCGGCAAGCTGCCTCGGTAAGAACCTTGGTGGTCTCCTGGAAGGATGCTGCCGATAAGAAGGAATTGGTAGCAAGTGCTGCCTTGGTGATACCAAGCATAACTTCCTTGCCCTCTGCAGGCTTCTTTCCTTCTGCAACTGCCTTCTCATTTGCATCAAGATACTCAAACAGATCAACCATGCTGCCGGGAAGGAATTCTGTATCTCCGTTCTCTTCGATACGTACTTTCTTAAGCATCTGACGAACGATAACCTCGATGTGCTTATCGTTGATCTCAACACCCTGGAGACGGTATACACGCTGTACTTCCTGGATCATGTAATCCTGAACAGCTCTTAAGCCCTTGATCTTCAAGATATCATGAGGGTTAACAGAACCTTCGGTAAGCTCGTCACCGGCCTCAAGTACCTGTCCGTCCATAACCTTGATACGTGATCCGTAAGGGATAAGATATGTCTTGGATTCGAGTGAGCCGTCCTCATCAGTCCTGGTGATAACGATCTCTCTCTTCTTCTTTGTATCCTTAATGGTAACTGTGCCGCCAAACTCAGCGATGATGGCAAGTCCCTTAGGTTTACGTGCTTCGAAAAGTTCCTCAACACGGGGAAGACCCTGTGTGATATCATCACCTGCAACACCACCGGTATGGAAGGTACGCATGGTAAGCTGTGTACCGGGCTCACCGATTGACTGAGCGGCGATGATACCTACTGCCTCACCTACCTGAACAGGCTCACCTGTAGCCATGTTCGCACCGTAACACTTAGCACAGATGCCAAGATGTGAACGGCAGGTAAGGACGGTACGGATCTTGATCTTTGCATCAAAGCCCTTTTCCTTAACAGCCTTTGTCTCCATGATCCTTTCAGCACGCTTGGGTGTGATCATGTGATTCTTCTTTACTATAACCTCGCCGTTGTCATCTACGATGGTCTCGCATGAGAAACGGCCTGTAATACGCTCTTTAAGAGACTCGATAACTTCTTTTCCGTCTGCGAAGATCTTAACTTCCATGCCGGGGATATTCTCCTGGCCTTCGCAGCAGTCGTTCTCACGGATGATCTGATCCTGAGAAACATCAACCAGACGACGTGTTAAGTAACCTGAGTCAGCGGTACGGAGAGCCGTATCGGAAAGTCCCTTACGTGCGCCGTGTGCGGAGATGAAGTATTCCAGAACGTCAAGACCTTCACGGAAGTTAGCCTTGATGGGCAGCTCGATGGTCTTACCTGATGTATCTGCCATAAGTCCACGCATACCGGCAAGCTGTTTGATCTGCTTATCGGAACCACGGGCTCCCGAGTCAGCCATCATGTAGATGTTGTTGTACTTATCAAGACCGTCCATCAGCTTCTTGGTGATCTCCTCATCGGCCTTTTTCCATGTCTCGATAACTGTCTTGTAACGTTCTTCGTCAGTAAGGAAACCTCTGCGGTACTTCTTACTTACTGCATCAACAGTAGCCTCAGCCTGTGCAATGATGTCCTTCTTTGCTGCAGGAACTGTCATGTCGGAAATAGAAACCGTCATGGCTGCCCTTGTTGAATATTTGTAACCGAGAGCCTTGATAGCGTCAAGAGTTTCAGCTGTCATTGTTGCTCCGTGGTTGTTGATACATTTTTCAAGTATGCCTTTAAGCTGCTTCTTCTTTACCAGGAAATCGATCTCAAGGTCAAGGAAGTTCTCCTTCTTTGATCTGTCAACATAGCCAAGGTCCTGAGAAATAGCTTCGTTAAGCATAAGACGTCCGAGTGTGGTATCAAGTACCTTACTGATCTTCTCTCCTGTCTCGGGCCAGATGCCCTCACGTCTTACCTTGATAGGTGCCTGAAGTGTGATATATCCGTTCTCATAAGCAAGGATAGCTTCGGCGATATTCTTATAGAATGTGCCTGCTCCCTTGTCATTTTCCTTCTTTAAGGTCAGGTAGTAGATACCGAGTACCATATCCTGTGAAGGAACGGCAACGGGACCACCGTCTGAAGGCTTAAGTAAGTTGTTAGGTGAAAGCATGAGGAAACGTGCCTCAGCCTGAGCCTCAACTGAAAGAGGAAGATGCACAGCCATCTGGTCGCCGTCGAAGTCGGCATTGAAAGCGGTACATACAAGAGGATGAAGCTTGATAGCCTTACCTTCAACCAGTATCGGCTCGAATGCCTGGATACCGAGTCTGTGAAGTGTAGGAGCACGGTTCAACATAACGGGATGCTCATGGATGACATCCTCTAAGATGTCCCATACCTGTGTTTCAAGCTTTTCAACCATCTTCTTAGCCTGCTTGATATTGGTAGCAATACCGCGGGCTGCAAGCTCCTTCATAACGAAGGGCTTGAAGAGCTCTATAGCCATCTCCTTAGGAAGACCGCACTGATAGATCTTAAGTTCGGGACCAACTACGATAACCGAACGTCCTGAGTAGTCAACACGCTTTCCTAAAAGGTTCTGTCTGAAACGTCCCTGCTTACCTTTTAACAGGTCTGAAAGAGACTTTAAGTTTCTGTTGCCGGGGCCTGTTACAGCACGTCCTCTACGACCGTTATCGATAAGGGCATCAACAGCTTCCTGAAGCATACGCTTTTCATTTCTTACGATGATCTCGGGAGTTCCTAATGTAAGGAGCTTCTTTAATCTGTTATTTCTGTTGATGATACGACGGTATAAGTCGTTCATGTCGGATGTTGCGAAACGTCCGCCGTCCAGCTGTACCATGGGACGAAGATCGGGAGGAAGTACGGGGATAGCCTGGAGTATCATCCACTCAGGCTTATTTCCTGACTCTCTGAATGCCTCAAAGACCTCAAGTCTCTTGATGATCCTTGCACGCTTCTGTCCTGAGGAAGCCTCAAGCTCTGCATGGAGCTCGTCGCAGTCCTTCTCAAGATCGATCTTCTTTAACAGCTCGAGTATAGCCTCTGCACCCATTCCTACACGGAATGCGTCGGGCTCGGGCCATCTTTCCTTTGCTTCGTTGTATTCAAACTCCGAAAGGATATCTTTGTTGTTAAGGGTGGTATTACCCTTATCAAGTACTATATATGAAGCGAAATAGAGTACCTTCTCTAAGTTTCTGGGGGAGATATCAAGTATCAGGCCCATACGTGAAGGGATACCCTTGAAATACCAGATGTGTGAAACGGGTGCGGCAAGATCGATATGGCCCATTCTCTCACGACGAACGGATGCCTTTGTAACCTCAACACCACACTTATCACAGATAACGCCCTTAAAACGGATCTTCTTATACTTTCCGCAGTGACACTCCCAGTCCTTTGAGGGTCCGAAAATCTTCTCACAGAAAAGACCGTCACGTTCAGGCTTTAATGTACGATAATTTATGGTTTCAGCTTTCTTAACCTCAGCTCTTGACCACTCACGGATCTTCTCCGGAGATGCCAGTCCGATTCGGATAGCTTCATAATTAATATCCTTAACAGCATCAGTATTGTAATCTGTAGACATAATTACTTTCCTTTCCTATTCTGTATTTTCTAATGGAGATTATCAAACCTCATCATCCGACTCGATATCGGAATAATCTGCATAAAGGTCATCGTCTTCGATGTACGAATCATACATATCATCGCCGTCAGCGTCGGGATCGCCGTCCAATACAGAATAACCGGCGTCATCATAATTCTCGTCGTAACCCTTGTTGTAGTCGTCCTCGGTGCCTTCTCTCCAAGCCTCGCCCTCGTTCTCGGTGTAATCAACGTCCTCGGTGAGCTTGATCTCCTCGCCGTTTTCGTCAAGTACTGTAACATCAAGTGCAAGTGACTGGAGCTCCTTAAGGAGAACCTTGAAGGACTCGGGTATACCGGGCTTCGAAATGTTCTCACCCTTAACGATAGCCTCGTAGGTCTTGATACGGCCTGTAACGTCATCGGACTTAACAGTAAGGATCTCCTGAAGTACATGTGATGCACCGTATGCTTCAAGAGCCCAAACCTCCATCTCACCGAAACGCTGTCCGCCGAACTGAGCTTTACCGCCCAGAGGCTGCTGTGTAACGAGTGAGTAAGGTCCGATCGAACGAGCATGGATCTTATCGTCAACTAAGTGATGGAGCTTTAAGTAATGCATGAAGCCGATTGTTACGGAACCGTCGAAGTACTCGCCCGAACGTCCGTCACGGAGTCTTACCTTACCGTCGCGGTTGATCGGAACGCCTCTCCAGTTGTCACGGCTTGCTAAATTCTCGGGTGAACCGAGATAATTCATAACTTCCTTGCCAAGTACTTTAGAATACTTTGATGAGAAATCAGCCATCTTGGAATCGAATTCTTCACCGTTATTCTCAGCCTTCTCAGCCCATGCCTTCTTTTCTTCGGCATTGAAAGGAAGATTTGCATAATCATTTGCCATCTCTAAGGTATCCTGGATATCATCCTCATCAGCACCGTCAAATACGGGTGTGGAGATATTGAATCCGAGTACCTTTGCAGCCAGGCTCAGGTGGATCTCAAGAACCTGTCCGATGTTCATACGTGAAGGCACGCCCAAAGGATTAAGTACGATATCAAGCGGTCTTCCGTTAGGCAGGAACGGCATATCTTCTACAGGGAGTACACGGGAAACAACACCCTTGTTTCCGTGACGACCTCCTGCCATCTTGTCGCCGACCTGGATCTTTCTCTTCTGAGCTATATATACACGCACGGTCTGGTTTACACCGGGCTGCATCTCATCACCGTTCTCCCTGGTAAATACCTTGGCATCAACAATGATACCGTACTCACCGTGAGGAACACGGAGTGAAGTATCTCTTACTTCTCTTGCCTTCTCACCGAAGATAGCGCGGAGCAGCTTCTCTTCGGGAGTAAGATCTGTCTCACCCTTAGGAGTAACACGTCCGACTAAGATATCACCGGCTCTTACCTCTGCACCGATACGGATGATACCGCGCTCGTCGAGGTCTTTTAATGCATCATCGCCGACACCTGAGATATCTCTGGTGATAACTTCGGGTCCGAGCTTTGTATC
>CACYIR010000074.1 GCA_902774525.1 uncultured Lachnospiraceae bacterium | reverse complement strand
ACATTTATTATAAGATTTTTTACTTCTTCTTCGTTTATTCTGCTGTCAACCCCCATAGTTTAAACGGCCTCCCAAGCAAAGAATCAATACATCTCAATTATTTTCTATTTTCCGTGGTACGTTATCATTATCGGTATATACTTCGGATACCAGCTTCCTCCGGAATATATGATCTTACCTGACACCCTGATATTCTGGACCTTCCCCTCCTGGGTCAGTATCCCGAGCCTTACATCGTGCAGATTTCTGCATGTGATGTTGTTAAATCCGGCTTCCTTGAGCTTAGTCAGTGCTTCTCCGAAATCAAGCACGTTAAAAGGCTCCATGCCCTTCGGGAACAGTACATAATCCCCGTCCACCTCATAATCGGTAGGCTTCTGCCCGAATATCCTTCCGTATACAAAATATGCCGTACAGAAAGCTGCTATGACTACGACCATACCTACTATACTTGCCGAATTGGTAAATCCGCCCAAAGCCATCATCAGCAGTCCTATGGCTCCGAATATGACGGTACCGCAGAACCAGGGCACCCACTTGCGCTTTTTCCGGGCCTTCTCATCCTCAAGCGCGTTAAGCTCCCTTTCCTGCTTTTCCCGCAGCTGTCTTTCCGCTTCTTCTTTTTCCTCTTCCTCTAATCTCTGCTGCTCCAGACGGAAATCCTCCTGAGCCTTGAGCCTCCCCATTTCCTGCGTTGTCCACAAGCATCTCTTTACCGCAATAAATACAGATGACACGGTCAAGATCGGGATTAACCTTCATTTCGGCCCCGCAGGCCGGACATTTAAGTTCTATCAGCTTCACCGTGTTCACCTCCCCCGCTTGCGAATTATTCAGTATCTTATCTTTTATACCGTTATCTGGTTTTTAATTTAGTGCTCTTACCGTTTATCTTGCAGTACTCCTTATCCAGGTACAGCTTGCTGTCCGCCCTCTGTACACATTTTGCGTAGGTATCGGGCTCCTTTAACAGCTCGTCATATCCTATGCCCACCGAAATGATATACTGTCTTTCCTCTCTTTTACATCTCTCACGGATATTTTTCCTTATCTCCTCCGTGAGGGCTTTAAGCTCATCATATTTTGCAGGATGAACTATAAGTATAAACTCGTCTCCGCCGTATCTGCCAAGGAACATAGGCATATTGCTGGAACGGATGGACTGTACTAAAGCCTGGGCCACTATCACAAGTGCCCTGTCACCCTCGGAATGCCCGAAAGAATCGTTGATCTTTTTAAAATCATTGATATCTATCATGATCACGTAGGTAGACCTGCCGTCTATCCTTAAGTTGTTCTCCTGCGACACATAACGTGTCAGCTGGCCCCTGTTATTGAGCTTGGTCAACGGGTCGGTAGATATCTGGTCATCAGTTGATTTGATGTGGAATATCAGCATAAATACGGTACCTGCATAGCAGAATATAGGAAGCGTCGGCATAAAAAGCATCTGGCACATTCCGCCCGCTACCACTATAACAGGGAAAAACCCGATATACAGGTGCTTTCTTTTTTCTATCGGATCCTTCTCGAGCTTTGCTTCTTTTATAGTATACATGATCACCGCAAATAAGTAGATACATGGCACCACCGACATAAACACGTCAAACAGTGCCGTGGACTGAAGCCCTTCATTTATAAGAAGCGAAGGTTTGAGGAAATATATAAATATAAGTATCAAGGTCGATATTATAAAAGGGAACCAGATAGCGAACTTGACTACAGGGCGGTTTCTCTTCTCAAGCTTCTCCATGGTCATAACATACATAAGCCATGAATACGTGATAAATGTCAAAAATACGAAGTTGGCAAATGTTGCCAGTGCCACCCTGAACAATGTTTTCTCAATCAGTCCCGAATCGATCGCGCACCATATCGTATCCGAAAAGAAATACAGCATGAAAGCGATAAGCGTCCTGTCATATTTCAGCTGCTTCTCCTGCCTGTCTATGCTGAACCGGTCATGAGCGAGCATGATACCGAAAATGACGATCCCGACAATATTGGACGATGCATAATAAATAAAATACTCCGGCATCCTGCTCCTCCTTCCCACACATTACATACTGATGAGGTGTTACTTCATGAACACAAACTCCTCAAGTTCGCATATCACTCTTCCGTCAAAGAAGTTGGTGGTCCATACTCCCTTGGGAAGATTGATGTCAGCCTTAAAATATACTGCGTGGCGTCCGGTAACGTTCTGTACCCTTCCGCGGTATATGCCGTCACCCAAGCCTATCTCTACGACACCTATTTCGGTACCGGGCTTTCCGCCTGTAACAGATGAGTATTCCACTACTTCCTCTGTACTTACATTATCCCCTGCATCCTGGCCGGCCTTTTCAGCTTCGGCTTCGTCCGTCCTGTAACCGTCTATAAACACATGCAGCAGCCCCTTGCAGCCCATGCCTGTCACCTTAACGGCCAGTTCCATGGTCTTTGAAGAGTAATCCTCACCGAAATCAAAATACTTATATCCGATAACACAGCCGTCTGTGATCTGTGTGATCGTACGCTTAAACAGATCCTTCTCTGTCACGAAACATCCGCCTGTAAGCACGCATGCTATCTCTGCCTTTACAGGTCTGTAAGGAGAAAGGGACTCTTCAAATCCTAAAGATGTCATCTCTACCTCAGGGATGGTACCGTCCGGCAGGATCTCAACCTTTTCCACACATGCACGTCTCGAGAATATGGAATTATTGGTCATGCGGTGATAGAAAATGTACCACTGGTCTCCGAGCTTAACGAGTGAGCCGTGGTTATTTCCGCCCGGATAATCTATACCGTTGCCGATTATGGTACCTCTGTAGGTAAAAGGTCCCTTGGGCGAATCAGAAGTCGCATATGCGAGCAGGCTGCCCTTTCTCGGAGAATAAATGACATAATATGTATCCCCGATCTTTCTCGGAGAACTTGCCTCGTAGAACCTCTGCTCCACAGGCACTTCCTTTCTGTCATCTATCACGCTCTTCTTAAGGCTTCCGGGGATGACCTTGTACATGGTCTCCGGATCGAGCTCGTTCATATTTGAACCTTCAAAGCCGTAATAGATATATACCTTTCCGTCATCATCCACGAGCACGCCCGGATCGTTGTATACACCGTAATCACCGGCATCCTCGGGAGCATACTCGTATTTTGAAAGGAACTTAAACGGTCCCTCAGGCCTGTCGCTTACGCTTACACAGCCCAAAGAACTCGAAATATATGTATAAAGGTAATACTTTCCATCCTTTTCCACCACATCGGGTGCGTACAGCTCCTTATCGGTATAAGGTACGCTTGACTCATGATCCGTGTCGGGCCTTGTCTGGAATATATGTCCGTGACATGTCCAGTCATTAAGATTGCTGAGCGGTGCGCTCCAGCACTTCAGCTTGTAATCACAGAACTGATCCGTTCCGATACGATCGTGTGAACCATACAGATATACCCTGTCTCCGAACTGTTTCGGTTCCCCGTCGGGTATACATTCCCATAAAGGTAAAATAGGATTTGCCATTGTTTTAACCTCCGCGAATTTATAAATATATATTATATACTAAATGGCACATTTTTGCAAGGATTTCATAACTTTCAGTTTTGTTCCGCCTTTGTTTTTCCTGATATAGCTCTGCGTACCGGACCGGTCACAAGATCGAATATCCATTTGAGTGCCAGAGGCCCCAGGACACCGGCCAGAACGTATACTATCTTGAAACTGGGACTGATCTCCCAATAGTACCATTCCGATCCTTGAAAATACTCCGTATCAAAGTACAACAGCTCCACAAAATGCTCGTTTATCGTCATCAATATGCAGTTTAATACATTGAAAAACGTGATGTGTAAGCCCATGATCCAGAATGTATGACAGGACATGTAATTGACAAACCTGCTCTCCTGCACCGTCTTTCCCAAAAGGTCCACAAAAGTCAACCAGAACAGGATGCCGACTATGGCAGAAATGATGGGAGTTACGATATAAGGACTGGTAAATCCCGACAGATCGTCTAAGCTGTCACATGCCACATCATATGGACTCGGCAGATAGATGGTACGGATCATATTGAAGATGAGAAGTCCGAACATCAGGCCAAGCTTTGCTCCGCCGGGCAGTGCTTCATGCTTTTTCTCGATATGGTTCCTGTAGATGACACCCATCTCAAGGAAAGGAAGGAAGAACATCACCTTCAAAGGTACAAGAAAAGGACGTATAGCTTCGGGATCGATGTTTTTAGCCAGATATACGGTGAGCATATTGAGTCCGCAGAATATCACGAACATTACGATACTGTTCCAGAACTTATACAGGAACTTCTTTAATACAGCATATACCATGAGAGCTGCGAACAGCGAGATAACGAACCACATGGGGGTAACAAGTGCGAAAGGTGAACCGACTGTAACCGTCCTTTCGAGCATATATGAAAAATACCCGGGAGGAAGAGGCGTCATCTCATCTCCCAGTTTGTACAGATTGATCAGCTGCTGAATACCCAGTGCTGCAAGCGCTATACCCACATAAGGGACAAGCAGGGTTTTCACCTTTTTTAACAGATACTTAAGCAGGTTCGTTGAAGAATCCACCTTGTTGAAATAGCCCGATATAAATATGAACATGGGCATAAAAAACGAATTGTACGGTAAGATGTCTCCGAAAAAGTTAAATGCGGTAAAAGTGTGGGAATCGACGACCATAAAAATACCTATGGCCGACAGCAGCATGAATTTTTTATTGGATTTTGAGCGCCCTTCACTCATTTATACATACCTCCGGGTATTATTTGGTTATTTTCTTTAACATGGCTATGATGAGATTCAGGTCATCCTCTTTTGCCTTAGATGCAAGCTCCACGATCTCTGTAATCTTCTTGTTCGGATAAGCGGGCTTAGCCTCTTCCTTCTTAAACAATTCCTTTAAGGATTCCCTAAGTACGGAGAAAGCTCTTCCGACCGACTGCTTCATCTCATCCTCGTACTCGGCTGCCCACTTCTCGGCAGCATCGGGAGTGATATCCTTTTTCTTTCCGGCAAGCTTAGTCTTGGAGCCGCTGGACTTGATAGCGGACATGAGCGGATCGGAAGCGGGTGCGGATTGCTTCTTCGACCCGGAATCTGCAGCTTTTTTATCTTTTGATTTTGTAGCTGATATATCAGCAGAGTTATCCTTCTTAGTATCTTCCTCTGATATCTGACCCTTAAGGTCAAATACAAGCTGGGTGCCTTCGAGAGCTGTCGATTTCTTTTTCCCGTCGTTTTTCTCAACTTTAACTTTAGCAGTTTTTGCAGGCTTCTTCTCCTCTTTTACTGCTGCCGGTGCCGGTACATACACATGGCTCTCATCAAAGAAATCATCCCCCAGTCCGAATGCTTCCTTCACCTTTTCCTTAAGCCTTGCATAATTCCTGCTGTCCTTATTAAGCCCTGACAGATAATTACGGATCACAAGTTCTGATACTCCTGCCCTCTCTGCCAAAGTCTTCTCATCGATACCGTTCACTGCCATCAGTTCCTCTACTATCTCATGTGCCTGCCTGTTTTTACCCATAACATTTACACTCCTTGCAATATTCTTCTATTATACATTATACATTATCACACCGCAGATTTCAAATATTTAATGGCTTTTTTGCAATAAAAATACCCTTCTTACCGCTTATACGGTAAAAAGGGTAACTATTCATAATATCTGTTCGCCGGAATGTACGTAGCCCAGCTTCCCGCCCATGATATTTTTCATAAGAGCGTATGCTTCAACTCCGGTACAATGGCATGTGATAAACTGCGTGGGATACTGCATAAGCTTATGCGCGATATCCTCTATCTCTTCAAGCTGGTTCCTGTGGTAAGGCGTTTTCTTCATCAGATGGAATCCGCTTACCGCCATATCGGGGTATGTGCCGTACTTTTCATAGTACGCATCCATTATATTCAATATCCCGATATGTGCGCAGCCTGACACAAGGATTTTTTTACCTTGCGAGCTTATCACCAGGTACTGCTCATGATCAAAGCTGTCCCTCGTATACTCATCGCCGTTCTTGATCAGCAATCGCCTGTTCGTAAAAGGTATCTCATGCTTTTTATCCTTTACGGTATAAATCTCAAGCTCGTCATCAATCTTACAGTCACCGTTTAAAAATACCACCTGTTTTAACTCTGCAATCCTTTTATCGATGCCGACATACCTGTACCGCTCCGCATCGGGTACGATACCGTCATCAGCATAATAGTCCAGCACAGCCGTCTTCTGCATGTATATCTTTGCTTTATCATTTATTTCAGAGAAAGGCATGATGCCTCCGGAATGATCGTAATGTCCGTGGCTTAATACCACAGTATCGATATTTTTCAGATCTACCCCTAATTTAGCGGCATTATTTAACGTCTCTCCTGAAGGGCCCAGATCGACCAGCAGCTTATGTGCTTCAGTCTCAATATAGAATGACAGGCCGTGTGCACATGCGCATCCGGTTGAACCTTCCGTATTTTCTATCAGATTGATTATCTTCATTACAGCTCCAAATTAAAGTAAAATCAGTGGTGAGCGAATTCGATATACCAGTCCTGTACGCCTTCGGTACCATCGCTGCACAGAAGCGCACCCTGTGCTCCTCTGACAGTAAGTATTCTTCCGCTGTCATAAGGAGTCTGGATAGAGTAGCTTCCGCCTTCACTGTCGATTATTTTCCAGCTCTGTGCATTAACATAACCGGTATATGTATGCAGGCCTATTGAGTTGTCTTCAATATCCCATGCATTGTTAAGGTCTATAAGCATTTCAGGCATCTCAGCGGGAGTAAGTATAAATCTTCCGTCTGCATCATACTTGATATGCCATACGCAAGGCTCCTTCGTGATCACAAGCACAGGCTCCGAGGTACGAGCTGTCAGGTATCCGCTGCCATCTTTAGCCTTGATGGTAAAATAGCCGAGATTATTTCTGTCACGCTTTATAAGCGGCCACATCTTAGGATACATACCTACAAGCTTTTCACCGGTTCCGTCATTGTAAGGAAGCTTACCGGTAAGTACCAGCTTGTAGAATTCAAAAAAGTCGTAATCATTTTCACCGTTGATGTACTGCTTATATCCGGGGAACTCGCCAGGTCCCATGTAAGCATGTGTATTGGGATACTCTATACCGAGCAGTGTACCGATATACTCAAGCTGATGCATCCACTCATGTACAGCTACGGATGTGGCATACAGTGAAGGTATCTCGGGATCTTCAAGCGGATATGTGCCTTCTGCGGGCTTTCCGAGGTCAAATGTAGAATATCCTATTTCAGAATTCATACCGGCAGTCATAAGGCCGAGCATAACATAGTTTACTCCATAGTTATCTTTATCGGCATTTCTTAAATAGTTCTCGTCACCTGCAGTCTGCACGGTGGTAAGTACGGTATCGAACTCACGGCCCTTAATGTACTCGTCGATCACAGGCTGGACAGTCCCCTGCTCCAGGAACAGCCAGTTGTCGTTATACCACTTTGTAAGAGGAGTTTCCTCATCTATAAAGTGAAGTTCTACAGTGATATCAAGATTATGCTGTGTGATGCTCTCCAGGCATTTCTCATAATTGTAAGCAACTGCCTGCAGATACTCACGGTCAAAATCGGTCATCTGGAAATCAAGACCTTCATATGTAACATGTGTGAAACCGAGCCACAGAACATAATACTTTACAGGCTCATCCAGATTGGTATAGTCATGTGCGTTGTACTGCTCTAAAGCATCTGCTATCAGTTTCTCGCTGTCAACACCGACTGAAGAAAAATATGACTTCTTCTGAGGTGCAGCGGTAGGTTCGGGTGTAGGCTCATCAGTGACAACAGGTTCAGGAGTCACTTCATCTGTTACTGCAGGTGTAGTGCTTTCAGTCCCTGTTGCGGGAGCTGATGTGATATCCTCTTCCGAGTTCTGCTCCGATTTTCTGCGGTCGGTTTTTTCCTCGGGTTCATCACTCGATCCGCATGCACTTAAAAACAGTGCGCTTATCAGCAGCATGCATAATAAACGTATTACAAGTTTATTTTTCATGATAAGATCCTCTTTTCTTCCTAAAAATTATGATACATCTCAAACGATAAAGTAGGATACACTTTTTTCATGAAAATGTCAAATAAAAATACTGTCTCCTTAATCCGCCCATGTCACGGGATTGCCCCTGCGTTCAGTCATAGTCCTGTTAGGAAGGCCTTCTGCAGGATATCCGACGATCAGTCCTCCGGTGATGGTTTCGTCATCATTTAAGCCATGTTTAAGCATAAAAGAACGTATCACTTCATTCTCATCGAGCCAGTGCAGCTGATTGATCCAGCACGATCCGAGATCAAGTGCATTTGCAGCTATCATCATGTTTTCGAGTGCACAGGCACTGTCGGCCATAGCATTGCCGTAGCCCTTTTTATTTGACACGGCAATGAATACAGGTGCTCCATAATGGAACACAAAACTTCCCCTCTTTGAAGCCACGATACATCGCTGCAAAGATATATACATGTCGTCGGTTTTATCCATTTTTGCAAATTCAGCCTGAACAAGTCCAGCCAGTTCGTCCAGTACAGCCTTATCCGTAAAAATCATAAAATGAGTAGTCTGGTTATTATGTCCGCTCGGAGCATATCTGCCTGCCTCTATCACTTTCTCTATAAGTTCTTTTTCAGGCACGACATCAGTATATTTTCTGGTACTTCTTCTGGTTAATATAGCTTCAAATGCTTCCATATCAGTCCCCTGTCTTTCTAAATTTTTCAGTCGGTAAGCTTGTCCAAAGTCTTTACATAGTCCTGTATTGCCTTCTTAAGCTTCTTCAATACTTCCTGTTCTTCCTTGCTTATAATGCCATCATCCTTCTGTGCCGCAACCTCGCATTGCTTCAAAAAAGAAGAAGCACGCATGGATTCATTTGTAATTGATATTTTAAGAAACGGACTTATCTTTCCCTTCATGGCTATACCCCCTCCGGATCAAAACTATATCAATTATAACAAATCCACACAAAAAAACAAGCCGTCAACGCATCCGCGTTAACAGCCCATTTTTGAAAGAAGGTATTTATATAAATTTCTTTATAGTACCTGACCCTTTACAGGTTTATCGGGGAACGGAAGCTGTTCTTCAATCTGCCTTACTATATCCGGCTCAGCTTTTTCGAGCCTGGGCCTAATCTCATTCAATTCTTCATTGTATGCCTTTTGAAGTACCTGAAGCTTTTTCTCATAATCAGCAGTTTCGATATCACACTGGACTATGGCAGCCCTCAGTTTCTTCTTTTCTTTAAATCTCAAGACACCGAGACGTTCAAGCTGAAGCTCATAATCACCTTTCTTCAGTTTTATGATGTCAATATGTCTCTGGCATCTTTCGATCACGGGACCATGCTTACTCTTTATCTCATCCTCGATCTTATCATACTCATGATCAAGCATGCTGTCATAAAGTGCATCACGCTGTTCCTTTATCTCATCGCATTTGATCTCCCATTTCTTTAAACGGATCTCATATATACGTTCGTTATAATCTTCCTCAGCGCCTAATTCAATATCGATTTTACGGACTTCCGCAGCCGTGAGCTCTTTCTCATACTCGCTGTCATGTTCTTCACCCGAATATGACAGTACCTGATTATTCAGCTCTTCTTCTGAAAAAATTGAAAGCTCGGCTGCCAGCTCATCCTTAATTTCACTCTCGGCAGCTTGCTCCTCTGTA
>CACYIR010000073.1 GCA_902774525.1 uncultured Lachnospiraceae bacterium | reverse complement strand
ATAGTTACGGACGTCGGACGCTACATGGAGGAATCCATGAAGGTGGTAGTAGACGAGGGCAGGATCACAGCCATATCGAAGGCTATCCCGGAGGCTGAGGCTTACGGATGTTCCATAGACGTATACAAATTCGGAGAAGAAGGTGCAGCAGCATTTTATAAGAGATGCTGTGAATATATAGAGGAAAAGAAGGACTTAAAGAAATGGAGTGAGGTAGCCTTAAATGATGCACTTGCTGATACTGCATTTAAGGTATGCCCTTTAAGCGGCCGTTGGTTTGAGATAGATGACTTGAACGATCTTGCGGCAGCGGAGGCTTTGTTTAAATAATGAAGGATTACTTTGGAAAAAATGCCGAAAGGCTTAAGAATAAAAAGTTGTGGCTTTTTGATCTGGACGGAACTGTATATGTGGATGACAGCCTGCTGCCCGGAGCGACGGAGTTGTTAAAGTATATAACGGATAATAACGGAAGATATGTGTATATCACAAATAATTCCTCTAAATCGGTGGATGATTATCTGCTTAAGGCGGAGCGCATAGGTCTTCCGGCGGACAGGGATTCTTTTTATACATCGGCACAGGCGACAGCTCTGTATCTGACAGAAAACTACAGGGATAAAAAGATATACTGCCAGGGAACGGCAAGCTTCATCACGGGGCTTAAGAATGCCGGGATCGATGTGACAGAGGAAACAGAGAAAGTAGATGTGGTCGTCGTAGGTTTCGATACAGAGATGAATATGGAGAAGCTTTGCAGAACCTGCGAGATACTGCAGACACAGGATGTGGAGTTTTTAGCTACCAATCCGGATCTCGCCTGTCCCGTATCCTACGGATTTATGCCGGACTGCGGCAGCATATGTGCCGTGATAAAGAATGTGACGGGACGCGAGCCGCTCTTTATAGGCAAGCCCGAGCCCGTAATGATAGAATGTGTTATGGAGAAATACGGTATCGGTGCGGATGAGACTGTGGTGGTCGGAGACAGGCTGTATACCGATATCTTATCCGGTATCAATGCTAAGGTAGATGCGGTATGCGTGCTCACAGGAGAGGCTACCGTGGAGGAGATAACGGGCGGCAGTATCAAGCCGGATTATACCTTTTTAGACCTTAAGAGGATATATGAGGGTCTTGTTGATTAATGGTTTAGGTTATGTTATAATTACTTAAACTATACCTCATACTTTATATGATATATACGAAAGGAATAATATGGAAACTGACCCTTTGGTGAGTACTGTTATTATAATACTGATCGCCATATTTGATTTTTTTGTGGCTCTTGCAAAATCCGCTTTTGAGCATGCCAGCGAAAACGAACTGCGTGCACGGGGAGAAAGCGAAGGCAGGGACTGCGAGAAGGTATTGGCTTTTATAGATAAGCAGGAACGGAATTTCTATAACGCATGCTGGCTTATAAGAGGTATTGCGTGGATAGTTACGGGTATATTGTTTGCGGCAGGACCGCTTGAATGGCTGCTTGAAGCATTGGGCAATGCCATGGCAAGAAGTATTGTCATAGTTATCAGCACCATAGCACTTATTTTCCTGCTCATACTTTTTACATATATCCTTCCGGACCGACTTGGCAACAGGAACACGGAGAAGAAGTTTTACAGACTGTTCGGGTTCATGCAGATCATCACTTTTATATTCAGACCTTTGAGTGCACTGCTTGAAGGATTCTGCGCGGTACTGCTTTTCCCGTTCGGTATACGCTTAAAAGACTTAGAGAGCAACGTCACTGAAGAGGAGATCATTTCCATAGTAAATGAAGGTCAGGAACAGGGCGTTATCGATGATGATGAAGCCGAGATGATCTCGAACATCATATCCTTTGATGAGAAGCAGACCAAGGATATCATGACGCACAGGACCAAGATAGTGGCTGTCGATGCAGAGATGAGCATGGAGGAAGCCCTTAAGTTCATGGCGGGAGAAGCATTTTCGAGATATCCCCTGTATGTTGATGATATTGACAATATAGTCGGTGTGCTGCACTTAAAGGATCTGGCCAAGGCATATGTTTCCGACAATACATCAAAGAAGCTTAAGGACGTAGCAAGAAAACCGTTTTTCGTTCCCGATACGATGACTATAGATGAGCTGTTCAACCAGATGCAGGCGAAGAAGAACCACATGGCCATAGTCATAGATGAATACGGCCAGACAGCGGGACTCGTAGCTATGGAGGATATCCTGGAAGAGATAGTCGGAGATATCGAGGACGAGTTCGATAACGAAGAGCAGATGATCATCAAGGCCAAAGACGGTTCGTACATCTTAAGAGGCGAGGCCGATCTGGCAGAGGTAGCCGAGGAGACAGGTATGGAGATCTCGGAAGACGACCTTGAGAACTTTGATACCGTAAACGGACTTATCATAAGCTTGCTCGACAGGATTCCCAGTGACGGTGAAAGGGAAAACGTAAGCTACGGTGATTATGTTATAAGCATCCTGGAAGTAAAGAACAAGATGATCCGTAAATGCCGCGTCACTAAGGTGACGAAGGCGTAACGGATGAGGTGTCAGCTTGAAAATATCAATTCTCTGTGTAGGAAAAATAAAAGAAAAATACTTCTCCGATGCAATCGCGGAATACTCCAAAAGGCTATCCCGGTATTGTACTCTTGAGATCATAGAGGTACAGGACGAAAAGACACCGGACGGAGCGGGAGAAGCTATAGAAAAACAGATAAAGGAAAAAGAAGGCGAGCGCCTTATCACTAAGATGAAGGACGGATGTTACTGCATAGCCTTGGCTATCAAGGGCAAGAAGCTTACATCCGAAGGACTCGCCAAAAAGATAGAAGACCTGGGTACGGGCGGTACCGGGCATATCGCTTTTGTAATCGGCGGTTCTCTGGGACTGTCCGATGCGGTGCTTAACAGATGTGATATGCAGCTCAGCTTTTCCGATATGACATTCCCACATCAATTGATGCGTGTGATACTGCTGGAACAGATATACAGGGCATATCGGATCATATCGGGTGAACCGTACCACAAGTAAGGAATAAAAATGTACAACGATATTAAAACGATAATTTTCGACATGGACGGAGTCCTGTTCGATTCGGAAAGCCTGGATAAAAAGGCGTGGATAGAGCTGGCGGAGTATTACGGTATAAAAGACATCATGTCAGCTTTTAAGGAGTGCATCGGGACTCCCGATTACAATATCATAAGCGTGCTTGACCGATATATAGAAAAGAGCAGACAGGACGGGGCTCTGGATGACAGCAAACCTATCGAAGGTCTTAACGGAGAAAGATTTAGACATGAGACTCTGGAAATCTTTGACAGGTATGTGGAAGAACAGGGTATGCCGTTAAAGTACTATGCGGCAGAATGTCTGGCAGCCCTTAAGGAAAAGGGATATAAGCTGGGGCTGGCATCGTCTACACCTGTAGAACGCGTGGTGCCGCAGCTTACGGACACTAAGCTTATCGGATATTTTGATGATGTGGTCGGCGGCGGTATGTATAAAAAGGGTAAGCCGGATCCCGAGATATTCCTCATGAGCTGCGAGAGGCTCGGAGGGATACCGGATAAGACCATAGTGATAGAGGATTCATATAACGGCATCAGGGCTGCATTTGCGGCAGGCATGAGACCTGTTATGGTACCGGACCTTATAATGCCGGATGATGAGATGAAGGAAAAAGCCTGGAAGATATTTGAGAATCTGAAGGAAGTGGCAGAGTTTCTGTAGATTAATATTTTGAGAAGGCTGAAACAAAAAGAAATGCAAAAATTATAATATGCAGGAGGGGCGTATGAAAGAATGGAAAGGTTACAGAAGGGGTGTTAACATCGGAGGATGGCTGTCACAGTGCGTGCATACATATGAGCATTACGACAGTTTTGTAAATGAGGCTGATTTTAAGAATATCAGCAGCTGGGGGCTCGATCATGTAAGAATCCCCGTTGATTACAATCTAATTGAGGATGAGAAGGGTAACTACATTGAGAAAGGCTTCGGATATATCGCAAAAGCTATAGAGTGGTGTAAGAACAGCGGACTCAACATGATCCTCGATATCCACAAGACCTATGGTTTCTCATTTGATAAGGGCGAGAAGGAGAGCGGATTTTTTGAGAACGCATTGAGCCAGGAACGCTTTATAAAGATGTGGGAGAATCTGGCTGAGCGTTTCGGTAACATCGGTGAGAACGTAGCATTTGAGCTCTTAAACGAAGTGACCGATCAGGCATTTATCGGGACATGGAATGATATAGTAAAAAGATGCATAATAAGGATCAGAAAGATAGCTCCTACCGTAAAGATACTTGTCGGAAGCTACTGGAACAACCATGTATCTGCAGTAAAAGATCTCGATACTCCTTACGACGAGAACATCATCTATAACTTCCATTGCTATGAGCCTCTGATCTTCACACATCAGGGTGCAGGCTGGATAGATGTAATGCCCCGTGATTTCCGTATGGGCTTTAAGAAGACATACGGCGAATACAAGGCTCTTTGCCGTCCCATAAGTGAATACTGGGACAAGGATTTCTTTGTACCGACTAAGGTTGACGATGTGATCGACAGCACCTACTTTGAGAAGATGTTTGAAAGTGCCATCAAGACCGCACAGGAGAGGGATGTAGCTCTCTACTGCGGTGAATACGGTGTTATAGATCTTGCCACACCCGAGGATACTCTTGAGTGGTATAAGACCATCAATCCTATATTTGAAAAATACGGTATCGGTCGTGCGGCATGGTCATACAAGAGCATGAACTTCGGTCTGTGCGAGGACAGACTTGCAGGTATCAGAAGCGAGCTGCTGAAGGTTATGTAAAAAATAAGCGATGGCCTGCATCGAAGCCGGAAGGCTTAAATATAGTGAATGATAAAATACACAAAAGCCCGTCTCGTAATATGAGGCGGGCTCTTATCATATGCGGAATATTTAAAGTTGTGGTATGTTTATAGTGTTTTTAAACAGAAAGATCATTTGAGTATATACTCGATCTCCAGCTTATTCCCTTCTGCGTGCACATTGGCAAAAGCACCTGAGATGACCGGGATCTGGGGCGGGAGATGTCCTAAGTCCGCATCAAATATGATGGGGACATTTTTATTTTTCAGGATGCCCAGCACCGCATTATAGTTATCCATTCCCATGGCCGATTCGTTGAAATGCATCGGTCGTCCGAATACAAATCCTTTTGCGTTTTCAAACCATCCGGCAGCATCCAACTGCCATACGGCGCGGAATATGCTGAAAGGATTAAGGTCGCAGGATTCTAAGAACCAGATGATGCCGTCGTCTTTATATCTTTTTGCAAAGTCTGCCGCTTTATCGTATTTTGTACCGCACAGACAGCTGAGGACATCGAGGCAGCCTCCGATCATACGTCCGGAAACAGTCGTATCCGGGATAGCATCTTCTAAGTAGAGCTCACCGTCCTTAAACAGCTTCTGACTGTAGGGCTCGGTGGCATTTACCGTAGCTAAAGGGGTCTCTTCCGAAGACTTGCCTTCTATCTCCCATGCGGGGTAATTGGAGAACTTGAGTTTCTCGCCGGTTAACAGCTTAAATGTGTCGTTTAAGTATTCATGTGCGGGCTGCATCCCGAAGGAAGAGGCACACGGACCGTATATGGCTGCCGTGTCACACAGTACCGGAAGAGTAAAGGTGAGACATGTGTTGTCGGAATACCCTAAGAACCACTTTGGAGCAGCCTCCTTTATTGCCTCGAAGTCGACGTACCCTAAGTCCTCGCACATGGTCTCTCCGCCACCTGCGGATATAATGCAGTCACAGTTGTCGGAAGTGAAAAACTCATTTATCTCTTTACCGCATTTGTCGGCAGTATTGCTTTTTCCTAGGCCGGTGCTTTCCATTACATTGGGTCCTGTAACCGTCCTGTATCCTTTTTCTTCAAAATACTTTACAGCATATTTAAATCTTGTAAAATAAGGCTCTATGGAACCGCAGCCGAAGGACGGGGCTATAAATCCGATCCGCTCCCCCGGTTTTATAAATTCAGGGTATCTCATGAAAAGACCTCCAAGTTTACAGAAAAATCTGTGATAATATTAAAAGTGTATCATATAAAAGTCTTATTTGCAATAATCGGCATAATATTGTATAATATATATACTGGAATAATATGAAAAGGAGGACAAAGATATGGCAAAGAAAAAAGCAAATATAAAGCCGGTCATAGGGATATTTGTTGTGGTACTTATCATAGCTTTGTTTCTGCTTTTTAAAAAACTCGGAAATAAGGTTGTGTTAAGCAGCGAAGGCCTTATAGGCAATACTGCGGGCAACCTCTATAACGGCGGTCTTTTCTGTGAATACGGCGGAAGGATATACTTCAGCAACCCGGATGATGATTTTGCGCTGTATTCCATGAAGACGGATATGACCGACTTAAAGAAGCTGTATAATGACTATGCAAGGTATATAAACGTTGACGAGAATTATGTGTATTACACACGTATGAACAACAAAAAGGATACGCCCACCCAGAGCAAGCTGGTAGCTTATCACACAGGCGTATACAGGATGAACAAGAACGGCAAGGACTTGAATGCCATTACCACCGAACCTTGCGGAAGCTTGTTGCTGTATGACAATAAGCTGTACTACCAGACCTACGCCAAGAACAATAAACAGCAGATCACGATAGACAGGACCGATATAGACGGAAGCAATACCGTTGAGCTTATAACGGATGACGCTCCTGTGGTATCGGTATATAATGGGAAGCTTTATTACTCAGGAAAGCTCCGCGACCAGAACATACATGAGGTGGCTATATCCGGAGAGGATTCGGTATATCTGTCAGTAAAAGCATATATGCCGATCGTGAACAGCGAAGGTACATTTTATGTTTCTACAGCCGACGGATATAACCTGTATCTTGCAGGCAGGGACGGCAGTACAGAGTGTCTCGTGGATAAAGCGGTATCCTGGTACAACATCACTGAGGACGGCAGATACGTATTCTACCAGTGCGACGAAAAAAACGCAGCGGCTATCTATATGCTTGACAGAACTACCGGGGCTGTCGAAAAGATATCCGAAGGAAATTATAAATGGATCAACATCGCGGGAGGCTATTGCTTCTTCTTCGATTTTTCAAGCGAGCAGGCCTTCGCTTACGATTATGAGAAAAAGGTCCTGAATTTTTTCACTCCGTCCGCTAAATAAAGACGGAATGTCAGTAACAGAAAGGAAAATGCAAAGTATATGAAACACAGATATCGTCTGGTGTCCGGACTGGTATTGGCGGTTATCGCCGTAGTCTGGATTATCTTCCTCACAACAAAGGAGGGTAAGGATTCTTCCGGACTAAAGGATACCATGGTAACACAGCTGAATGACGTAAAGGATAAGGTGCTGGAAAAGGATAACCCGCAAGTATCGGTCACTCCCGAACCTACCGATGCGCCTCCTGCGACACCTACACCTACGGATGTACCTGTCACTCCGGAGCCTACGCCCATCGAGCTTCCGGAATATACCAAGTTTGATTATATACTGGCCAATGTAAACGAGAAGATGAATGTCAGAGCGGGAGCGGGCCAGAATAAAAAGGTGGTAGGAACTCTTCCTGCCAACGGATACGGCAAGGTAATCGAGAGAGGTACCGAGTGGTTTAAGATCAAGTCGGGTGATGTAACGGGCTATGTATCTACCCAGTACATACTTACCGATACAGAGGCTATCACCAAGATGCGTGAACTTGACGCGCTTAAGGTTAAGATCACAAACAATGACGTAAATGTCAGGACCGAGCCCAATACGACCTGTGAAGTTAAGCTGCAGGCTAAAAACGGAACGGAATATGATTATTATCCCGAATTCTCAACCCAGCTGTTCTATGCGATAAGGATAGAGAATGAGATATTCTATGTTTCCAACAGCTATTCGGAAGTAACGATAAAGCTTGATACCGCAACCAAATAAGTATTGTATAAGGACAGAAATAAAGGACAGAGCCGTTTAAGCTCTGTCCTTTTCGTTTAACAGGCATACCGCCTGAGATGCTATTCCGAGTCCTTCGCCGGTAAATCCGAGTCCTTCCTCGGTGGTGGCTTTTACATTTACGCGGCCTATGTCTATACCTAATGCAGCGGCTATGTTTTCCTTCATCCGGGGGATGTGAGGGGAAAGTTTGGGTCTCTGCGCTACAATAGTAGAATCAATATTTTCCACGGTGTATCCGGCTTCGTCTATCAGAGCCGCTACTCTTTTTAACAGCTCGATGCTGGAGATATCTTTGTACTGCATATCATTGTCAGGGAAATGCTTCCCGATATCGCCGAGTGCAGCTGCGCCCAATAGCGCATCCATTATGGCATGTACAAGTACATCCGCATCCGAATGTCCGAGCAGCCCTTTTTCGTATTCTATTTCCACTCCGCCCAATATCAGTTTCCTGTTTTCTGTCAGGCGGTGAACGTCATAACCTGTTCCGATCCGCATATTTACCTCTTTTTCTATTTCCTTTTATGTACTCAGAATGACAAAGTATTTATATGGGTAGTATATTA
>CACYIR010000072.1 GCA_902774525.1 uncultured Lachnospiraceae bacterium | reverse complement strand
GCGGTAATGGTAGGTGTAAATACATAAAGTCCGCCCTGCTTACGTCCGAAATCCCACCATTTTGATGAGCTCATATGCTCATTAAGTGAACGGGAATTGTACTGGGTAAGGACTGCAACCTTCTGTACTCTGGAATTAGCCAGACTTGAAAGAGCAAAATCTACTGCCCTGTAACTTCCTGCGATAGGCATGGCTGCGACCGCACGTTTATTTGTAAGTTCCTTCATCCTTGAAGCGTTACCGCCTGCAAGTACTATACCTATAGCTCTCATGCGTCTTCACCTGCCTTCTTAAGACTTTCCCCGCCGCCAAGCCAGTTGTTCGGATAATCCTCGGGAGTGGTAACTCCGGAGATCACGGTATTCTTGCCGATACGTACGCCGTCCGGGATAACGGTCTTTTCACCCAGAGTAACAAGTCCGTTACAATAAATATTCGGGTGTTCCTTATTTTCCACTTCATCGCCGACACCGAGCTCACAGTCGCTTCCGACCAAAGCACGTTCTGCGATGATAGCCTTGTTGATCTTGGAATTTCTTCCGATATGTGTACCCTGCATGATGATGGAATCGGATACCACAGCACCCTCTTCTATCACAACCTCGGGTCCGATAACGGAATTATATACGCTTCCGTATATCTCGGTACCTTCGCCCACTATACTGCGGGAAAGGACTGCATTCTCACCAAGATACTGAGCTGTACTCACCTCGCTCTTGGTATAGATCTTCCAGAACTCTTCATAGAGGTTAAAGTCCGGAACAAGGTCTATAAGCTCCATGTTCGACTCCCAGTATGCCGAAAGAGTACCTACATCCTTCCAGTATCCGTTATATTCGAACGCATATACATTAGCGCCGTTCTTATGGCAATAAGGTATGACATGCATACCGAAGTCACAGCCGGGCTGGTCCTTAAGCTTTATAAGAGCTTCTTTAAGGACCTTCCATGTAAATATATAGATACCCATCGAAGCCAGATTACTTCTGGGCTTTGCAGGTTTTTCCTCAAAGTCAAGTACCTTCTTGTTTTCATCCGTGATAACGAGTCCGAAACGCGAAGCATCCTCCCATGCTACAGGATATGTGGCAAGGGTAATGTCAGCATTATTCGACTTATGGAAATCAAGCAGGATCTCATAATCCATCTTATATATATGGTCTCCGCCCAATATGAGGACATATTCAGGATTATAATGTTCGATAAACTTAAGATTCTGGTATATGGCATTGGCAGTACCTGTATACCACTCGGCATTATCACTCTTCTCATAAGGGGGAAGAATACTTACGCCGCCGATATTACGGTCAAGGTCCCACGGTATACCTATACCGATATGAGTGTTCAGCCTCAAAGGCTGATACTGGGTAAGAACACCTACGGTGTCTACTCCGGAATTGATACAATTGCTCAAAGGAAAGTCTATAATTCTGTATTTTCCGCCGTAACTAACAGCCGGCTTAGCCATGTCAGCGGTAAGTATACCGAGTCTGGAACCCTGGCCGCCCGCAAGAAGCATGGCTATCATTTCTTTCCGAATCAAGCACGTCACCTCCATGTTCATTTATATTTGTTCTGCGTGTACCCGAAAGGCTTGAAAAACGGGTATACACCCCCAAAAATAACTATATCATAAACGCAAGCCTTTTTCAAGTTAAAGTATTATAAAATTAAGGAAAAATAATGAAATTGTAGACATAGTTAGCCGATTTGGCTGAAAATGAAAATCGGTGTTTACATACTACTTAAAGATGAGTATAATCTTATATTGTAAATACGGATTTCAATCAGGAGGCAACTCACATGAAATATATAGATTTCGCACGTCCCGGACGTGTGCACTTCATAGGTATCGGCGGCATCAGCATGAGCGGATTTGCAGAGCTCCTGCTAAACAAAGGTTTTAAAGTATCAGGTTCCGATGCGCATAAGAGTAAGATCACCGAGCATTTGGAAACCCTGGGGATAAATATCGTATACTCTAACGTTGCGGAAAATATCCCTGCAGAATGCGACGTAGTCGTATATACCGCTGCGGTACATCCGGACAATCCCGAGCTTATGGAAGCAAAACGGCGTAACATCCCCTGCCTCGACCGTGCCGAAATGGTAGGCGACATCATGCTCCATTATAAGAGGAATATCTCCATAGCCGGTACCCACGGAAAGACCACTACCACTTCCATGATGAGTCTGGTGCTTCTTGCTGCCGGCCTCGACCCTACAATATCCGTCGGCGGTGTTCTTGATGCTATCGGCGGCAACGTACGTGACGGAAGCCTTAACAACATGGTTATCGAATCATGTGAGTATACCGATTCTTTCTTAAAGTTCCATCCCACACATGCCATCATCACTAATATAGAAGCGGAACATCTAGACTATTTTAAAAACTTGGAGACTGAAAGGGATTCCTACAGGAAATTTACGGAGCTTCTTCCTGCAGACGGTCTCCTTGTAATAGGCAAAGAAATCCCCGATCACGAAGCACTTTTTAAAGCAGTAAAATGTCCCGTGATCACATATTCCAACCATGATACTTCAGCTGATTATTATGCATCGGACATCTCCTACAACGAATACGACTGTGCGGAGTTCACCCTGATGCACAAGGGCGAGTCACTTTTTAAGGTAAAACTCAACGTGCCGGGCGAACATAACGTAGCAAATGCTACAGGCGTATGTGCCATGGCTCTTAACTGCGGAATAGATGCTTCAGATATCGTAAAAGGCTTAGATACCTTTACCGGTACTGAGCGCAGGTTTGAGAAAAAGGGTGTATTCGGCGGAGTGACCGTGATCGACGACTATGCTCACCATCCCACCGAGATGGAAGCCACACTCCATGCGGCTCAAAAGTACCCCCATAAGACATTATGGTGTGTGTTCCAGCCCCATACCTTCTCCCGTACCATATCATTCAGGGAGGAAATATGTAAGGCTCTCTCGCTTTCCGATAAGATAATCCTGGTAGATATCTATGCTGCCCGCGAGCAGGATACAGGTGTCATCTCCTCACGGATGCTCGCAGATGACATAAAAACCAAATATGGTAAAGATGTTTACTATTTTTCAAGTTTTGACGAGGCCGAAAAATTTTTATTGATAAACTGTGTATCGGGTGACCTGTTAATAACCATGGGAGCCGGAAACGTTGTAAAAATAGGCGAAGACCTCTTAGGACAGTAAAGTTATCCACATTATCAACAAAAAAAGATAAACGCCCGCAATGGCTTATTTATAATACAAAATCCGGGTTATCCACTCTATCAACAAACCCTTTCGACAGGTGTTTTATAGATGTTTTTTAGATTGCATAATCAAAGATTTGTGCTATAATAATCTTCGCTTGAGAGAAGGAAAATGACGAGGCGTTTATCATGGATTCAAAAATAACACTTTCCTATGGTTCGAAGTCAGCTTCGACCGTAGTTTCAAATAATTTTATCGATAAGTATATGACCGATGCTCGCGGAAGTGATGTAAAGGTCTATATTTATCTCTTGAGGTGTGTTCAGAACCCCTCCTTCCCTGTATCGATAGAGTCCATAGCTGAGGCTTTAGGCGAGACCGAGAAGGAAATCCGTATCGCACTCAAATACTGGGACGAGCAGCACGTGCTGTCCGTAAGCACCACACGTAACGGCAGGATAAAGGATATCACCCTGCATGACTTAGACGAGAACGATGATGAAGATCAGGACTATGAAAGCAGTGTATCCATCATTTCAGATGCCGGAAGGCGCAGGAAGCCGGTAGAACCTGCTCCCGCCATGTTGGACGGAAAGCCCTACGGCAGACGCGCCACAGATATCACCATTCCGGTCCCCGCACCCGAGCCCGAACCGGAACCCGAGACCGTAACTCCCATCGTCAAGCCCAATTATTCCAGCCAGATGATCCAGTCATTCAAAACGGAATATCCGGAATTTGACGATCTTATCGATTATATAGAGAACCTGCTCGGGACCACTCTTTCCCAGCGTTCGCTTCAGACGCCGGCTTTTATATTTGAAGAGTTGGGATTTCCCGCAGAGCTTATAAAGTTCTTATATGACTACTGTGTCGGAAAAGGCAAGCGCACCAATTCCTATATAGAAAAAGTCGCACGCGAATGGCACAGCAAAGGTATCCTTACAGTAGATGCCGCCAGATTCGAGATCGAGGAATTTAACGGCAGATACAATGTGGTAAAGACCTCTTTCGGGATCAACCGTAACTTCGGTGAGGCAGAGCTTATGTACCTGCGCCGCTGGTATGACGAATACGGCTTTACCGATGAAGTGGTACAGGATGCCTGCAACAGGACACTGCTTGCAACCTCCCGCCCGTCATTCGAGTATGCTGATAAGATCCTCTCGGAATGGCATAAACAGGGAGTACGCACTTTAGACGACATACAGAATGTTTCCTCGGAATTCCGTGCAGCGAACCGCACAGGAAGTCCCCAGAGAGCAGTAAGGAATACCAATCCTGCACTTCAGTATTCCCAGCGTACCTACACAGAGGCTGAAATATCCGCTATAGAAAAGAAAAAGCTCGGAATACTTTAAGGGCGACCAAGATACGGAGTATACATGAAACTGAACAATTATCAATATGACAGGCTCCTTCAGCAGTTCGACGAAAAGAGGATGAATGCCAGATATGAACTCGAACAGCGTGAGGAAGAGATATATACGAAGCTCCCGCGCATAAAAGAGATAGATGAGGCTATAGCATCCGAATCCGTCGCTGCAGGTAAAAAAGCCCTTATGGGTGACAGTGCCGCACTAGATGCGCTAAAGGAAAAGATCAGGACTCTCACCGAAGAAAAAGCCGCTTTGCTTACCGGTGCCGGATATGCTGCCGACTATCTTCAGGAAAAGTATGAATGCGAAAAATGCAGGGATACCGGTTTTATAGGTACCGAACCCTGCGGATGTTTTAAGACCGCCATGACAGAGCTTATATTCGAGGAATCGAATATAAAGGATATCATCGACAGGGAAAACTTTTCCACATTTAATCTCGACCTTTATTCGGATACCGCAGAATCCTACGACAAGGATCTGCAGGCTACCCCTTATAAGCACATGAAGGGTGTACTTGAAAAAGTAAAGGGATTTATCCAAACGTTTGACAAAGAGCACCGCAATCTGCTAATATATGGAAATACCGGACTCGGGAAGACTTTTTTATCAAACTGCATAGCAAGCGAGATACTTAACAGCGGCCACACGGTAATGTATTATACGACGTTCGAACTGTTTGACATGCTGTCCAAGTACCACTTCAGATATGAAGATTATCCGAAGGAAACCTTCAGCTACCGTGAAGGGATACTTACCTGCGAACTGCTCATCATCGATGACTTAGGTACAGAGCTTACCTCCGCTTTTACCACCACGCAGCTGTATTCCATCATAAACGAGCGGCTGATAAACGGGCTTTCCACTCTTATCTCCACCAACCTCTCTCCCGCCCAGATAAGCGGAAGGTACGGAGAACGGATCTTCTCCAGGCTCAGTAAGGATTATGATTTTATAAAGCTGATTGGGGAAGACATAAGGACGAAGTTGTAAAACAATGTAATATAAGAACCACAGGAGGACTAACTATGTCGCCGCAAAGCGAATTTTTGGAAACGATCCCGGTAGGGAAATTAGGTATCATTGCCTTAAGAAGCTCCGCAGAGCTGGGCAAAAAGATCAACGACTACTTGGTACAGTGGAGAGACCAGCGTGACAACGAGCACACCTCTACCATAGCATTCTCGGGCTACCAGAGGGACACATTCCTTATTAACTCCGTATGCCCCAGATTCGGTACCGGTGAAGGCAAGGCCGTGATCAACGAGTCAGTACGAGGCTACGACCTCTACATCTTAGTAGATGTAACCAATTACAGCCTTGAGTACACAGTACGCGGGCAGAAAAACCACATGTCTCCCGACGATCATTTCCAGGACTTAAAGCGTATAATAGGTGCCGTAGGCGGAAAGGCCAGACGTATCACCGTCATCATGCCTTACCTCTATGAGAGCCGTCAGGACAAACGTACCGCAAGAGAATCACTTGACTGCGCACAGGCACTTGAAGAGCTCTACAACATGGGTGTCGACAGTGTCATCACCTTTGACGCACACGAACCCAAGGTACAGAACGCTATACCTCTTAAGACCTTTGAGACCATCAAGCCTACCTACCAGTTCATCAAGGCACTTTTAAACAACGTACCCGATATCGAGATGACTCCCGACAAGATGATGGTTGTCAGCCCCGATGAAGGTGCCATGGGACGTTCCATTTACTTCGGAACCGCACTCGGTCTCGACATCAGCATGTTCTATAAGAGACGTGACTATACAAAGGTCGTAGACGGTAGAAATCCTATCGTTGCTCATGAATACTTAGGTGCAGACTTAAAGGGCAAAGATGTCGTGATCCTTGATGACATGATCTCCTCCGGCGACAGTATGCTCGAGGTAGGCAGAGAGCTGAAAAAGCGCGGTGCAGGCAGGATATTCTTCTGTGCCACCTTCGGACTCTTTACCGAAGGTCTTGCAAGATTTGACGAAGCTTACAAGGAAGGCATATTTGACAAGGTAGTTACCACCAACCTTATCTACCAGACACCCGAGCTGCTCCAGCGTGAGTACTACATCAATGCCGATATGAGCAAATATATCGCTCTTATCATAGATACTTTGAATCATGACTTCTCGATAAGCGAATTCTTAGATCCTACCGACAGGATCCATAAGATCATCGAGAAGCATAATAAAAATAGATAATGAGTAAAGGCCTCCGGTATAAAAACCGGAGGCCTTTGCCTTGGGAACAATTATGGCGTAAACGAAATTGTCATTATTTGATATATTCCTCAATCACACGTACAAGGAGGTCATTAAGCTGTTCAACCTGGTACTCACCGATGGTAGGCTCGATATGTGAACCGCCGATACCGCTGTCGTTGGTAAGGAATGTATAGGTACCGCCTGTAGTCATGGCAAGTGCTCTAAGCAGGAATTCTGTGTTCTTGTCAACACCGCTTGATGCTACGGGGATGATACGGATACCCATTTCAGATGCCTTTTCAATAGTCTTTGCCAGGCTCTTTCTTGCAGATTCCGTATTGTGGGGAGGTGCATCAAGTACTATGAACATAAGCTTAATGCTGTCTTCATCCCATGCATGATCAAATACGGAATTCTCTAATGCTTCTTCCACTGCTTCTTCATAATCTCCGCCGCCGTCCGCATATTCTTTGTTAAGCAATGACAGTGAATTGTTTATGTCAGTTGAAAATTCATTGGCCTTAACGATATAATCATCACCGTGATCCCTGTAGAAATTAACGCTGAGCCTTACGGGGATATTTTCCGATTCGGCCTGTACACGCTTGATAACATCATCAAGCTCCTTCTGGAGATAGATGATCTCATCGCCCATTGAACCTGTGGTATCTATGGTAAACATAAGGTCAAGCTTCTTTGATACAGGTGCATACTCACCAAATGTAAGCTCGATAGCCTCTGTACTGTTAAGGTCGTCTGATGAAATTTCAACCTTTACTTCAACGGATCCTGATGTGGCTGTAACCGATGCCGGCATCATATCTGCATCAAGAAGTCCGTAGTATGCATAACATACACCGTCCTGATCTGTTACACCCTTCCAGATGGGATTACCCTGGCTGTCAGCTACCACTACATTTGCACCCTTAACCACCTTATCTTCACCTGCAACGCACTTTATCACAAGCCTGCTGAAAGGAGAAAGATTCCAATCTGTAAAGAATGTCTTATACTGGTAATCCTGACCGTTTGCTATAAGCTTCTCAAGGAAATCATAATTTTTATTGTCATTCCACTCACCCGCGGTAAGGAGACCTGCTCTGGCCTGTATAGGCTCGATCATCATAGTAGGCAAAGGCTCATCGGGATCCCAGACGATAGGTTCAACAGGGATTATGGTATCACCGGGCATCTCATCTCCGTCGTAACCCTCAGTCACGATATAAGATCCGTCACCACCGTATGCTCCTAAAGCGCCGCTGTCTTTTGTAGCAAATGAATACTTGCTCTCAACAACATCTGCTGTAGCAGCCGGCTCTAAAAGAAGGTCATATCCGTCATCCGAACCCTTGGTCTCTGTGGTAGATGTATCATCTCCTACACCCGCTCCGCCGTATATGGTCTTATCCGTGCTCGGCTTAGCCTTATCTCCGTCCGGCACTTCATCGCCGGGTTTTAACGTGCCGACCTTTGCTCCTTTATCGCCTGAGTCGGCTGTAGTATTTTTATCGCTTACGGTATCCTCTTTCTTGTCACTTCCGCATGCGGTAAGCGAGAGAATAAGTGCCAGTATTATAATAAATACTATGCTTTTCTTAAAATTCTTTTTCATATTGAACCTCCTTAAAACTCAGGGTTTATCTCTTGTTTTTGTGTTTCTGTGGATTAGACGCGGGATGAGTCCTGCAGGTTCCATAAATTTTGAGCAAAATCTGAAGCATTTTTTGAGCCATTTTTGAGCGGCTCGGGGATTAAAAATCGGACCGCCGGCTACCGGCGGT
>CACYIR010000071.1 GCA_902774525.1 uncultured Lachnospiraceae bacterium | reverse complement strand
AATCTTGTATTATCATCAAACTCTTCTCTTGTAGTCAGTTGCGCCTCTTGATAACTCATCTTATCATACTGTCCGTACTGATAATCCCGGAAAGTCCCTGCGAGCATACCTCCCGGATCTCCGCTGTAAAAATGTTCGATGGATGAAAAATCATACTCCCCCGTAACGGTAATATAATTAACCGAAACTGTCAGACCAAGATCGTTATTATTGATCGTAAACTGCAGATAATCATCCGTATTTTCGTATGATGTCACACGTATACCTACTATTGTATTACAGATGGTCCTGTCGGTATCACGGATAGTTGAATACAGCACGTCATATGCTCTGTCATAAAAATATGATCTGCCATCCGGATCAGGGATTCCGTGCTCCCTTAAATAATCCATAAGTACTTCTTTAGCATCCGTTTTCCCGATATCTTCCGAAAAGACCATGTTGCCGTCCGCATTATATCCGGTCCGTGTGCCCGAGATAAGTTCCCCGTCTTCCCAGGTTCCTTCATATACCTGTTTTTCCGGATCGGATGCTCTGTTCACAACGGTCTTTGTGCCTTTACCGCTGTATTTTCCGGACTTAAACCCACCGGTATATTCAATCCTGTCTCCCGCAACGGATGTGCTTTTTTCGGTACCTTCTCCGTCAAATACGCCGTCTGCAAAGTCTCCATCGTATTCCCTGACATATCCGTCCACAAAAGTCTCGGTCGAAATGCCCTTACCGTTTGCAAGACCGTCTTTAAACTCTCCGGTATAGGTCATGCGTACTTCCGAGTAATCATAATAAAACTTACCTATAAATACGCCTTCTCCTTCAGGCTGATCCATATCGTTTACATATCCGTTGTAGTCACCTGTGCAATCGTGGGACAGAAACTGAGTGTTCAGGTCCTTTATTTCCTTCTTTTCCGGCTGCTCCGGTGTGGGAATTTCGGTGGGTGTGGGTGTATCCTCTATCGGTGCAGGTGTGGATTCTGTGGGTTGAAGTGTCGGATCTTTATCGGCCTTAGTCGGTGCAGGCTCATCCGTAACCGTCGGTTCTGTCTCAACCGACGTAGGATTTTCCGCAAGTATGTCATTATCGGAATCTTCTGTATCTCCCTCCCCGGATCCGAGCACGATGATAAGCACCACTACGATCACTACGACAGCTGCGGCAGCTATGCCTATGATTAGAGGAAGCCTGGATTTATCGGGATTATTATCTGAAGTTTTATCGGGTACGTTTGCTCTGTTCTGCTGTACACTAGTGATCTCCCGGGCTACCGGTGTTGCCGGAATTGCAGATACTGTTGGTGCTACAGACGCTGCGTGAACTGCAGTTGTTTCAAAAGCTGCAGATACTGCAGACTCAGCAGGAGCTTTAGCTGCCTCAGACACCGTTGCTGCCGGAGCTTCAACCGGCTTCATCACGATCTCGGGCTGCGGTATGGTACCTCCTACAATATCCGCCACCTGTGTATAAAGTTCTTCCAGCTTATAATCTTTTTTGGAATAATCCGCAGATATGAAATGGGAACCTATAAGATAATACTCAAACGATCCGACCAACGGTGTATCATCGGTCTTATAAGGCACGACAAAAACGCCCTGTTTTGTCTCGGCAAGACTGATCTCCCGGGAAACCTGGCTTGATTCTGCACTGTTGGCAGTATATATGATCAAAAATACTTTTGAGGCGGTAATAGCGGCATTAATGGCTGCTGCCCATTCAGTTCCGGGGACTATGTCCCTCGGAGCTATCCAGCAGCTTAAGCCTCTTTCCTCAAAAAACTTAAGGACCTTTTCCGCTATCTCCTTATCCTTTGAACTGTGGCTTATAAAAACATCTGCCATTTTCCTGTCTCCTGTGAAACGATTTTCCATCAACTTTTTATTGTACCATCATAACCTTTTTTCGTCAAATTTTTTCCCTTTTTATTTTGGTTTTTTTCGGATTTGTTTTTGTTGTAATGCCACCCCTTTTATGATAAGATATAATTAGAAGAATGTTTGTAATTAATCGGCGGTGGATTATGAAGATAGAACTGACGGATAAAAATGTAAAACTTCTCGGAAGGACTGTTGCTTTCGGGGATACCCTGCTCCTCTCACTTTCGGGTTCAGGCATAGAGTTTGAATATACAGGAAAAGGCTTTGATATCACTTTTATGGGCGGAGAAGCTGCTGCCTTAAAAGACAACGATGTCAACTATGCCCGTATCGGCATATATGTAGACGGGATAGTAGCAAAGGATTTCCTGCTTGACCGGAAAGAACTTACCGTCCATATCGGTGAAGATATCCTGCAGGGTTCCACTCCCCACATGGTACGCATCATGAAGCTTTCCGAATGCGCCATGTCACTTGTGGGTATTAAGCCCCTCGAGGTTTCGGAAGGCGATACCGTAAAGCCCACCCCCGCCAAGGCATTAAAGATCGAATTCATCGGTGATTCCATCACCTGTGGTTATGGTGTCGAAGACCCCGATCCGTTACATGACTTTAAGACCGGGACCGAGAATGTCACAAGAGCCTTTGCATATAAGACCGCTAAAGCTCTTGATGCCGACTTTCAGATGTTCTCAATCAGCGGCTACGGCATTATCTCCGGATATACGCCTGACCCTGCTGAAAGGCACGCAGACCAGCTCATCCCTGATTTTTACGAATCAATGGGACTAAGTTATGATAAGCTCGACGGCATCCCCGCTTCTCAGGATATAAAATGGGATTTTTCCGGATACGTACCCGACATAGTCGTACTGAACTTGGGTACCAATGATGACAGCTACTGCCAGGACGATAAAGACAGACAGGCCTGGTATGCTTCAGAATATGTAAAGTTCCTTAAAACTATAAGGAAGTATAACGCCGGTGCTTATATCGTCTGTGCCTTCGGTCTTATGGGTGACAGGCTCTACCCCACCATATGCGGTGCGGTAAAAACCTATTCGGAAGAAACAGGGGACAAGCGTATAACTACTATCCACCTGCCCGAACAGGATCCGGCTGTGGGATACGGAGCCAACTACCATCCTTTAGAGTCGGAGCACGAGAAAGCTGCAAAGGTGCTGACTGAAGAACTCAGCAAATTAATAAACAATACTAAAATCGTAACTAAAAGCTGCGCCGGTAAAATATACTGCTTAATGGGCAAAAGTTCCTCCGGCAAGGATACCATATATAAGAAACTCCTTGAAAAAACCGGAGACAGGTTTAAGACCATCGTCTCCTACACCACCCGCCCGATAAGGGACGGCGAGACAGACGGTGTCGAGTACCATTTTGTGACTGTACCCGGGTTCGAAAAGATGCGTGACGACGGTAAAGTCATAGAGTACAGGTGCTACCACACCATCCACGGGGATTGGTACTATTTTACTGCGGATGACGGGCAGATAGACCTCACAAACGATGATTATCTTCTCATCATGACGCCCGAAGGCTATAAGAATCTTCAAAAATACTTTGGAAAAGACAAGGTTATGCCGATATATATAGAAGTAGAGACAGGTCTGCGCCTTTTGCGGGCAGTTGAGCGTGAAAGGAAGCAGCACTCTCCGAAATATGCGGAGCTTTGCAGAAGGTTTTTAGCGGACGAAGAGGATTTTTCCGAGGATAAATTAGAGGCACTGGGGATAAAGAAAACGTATCAGAATGTAGATCTCGAAGAAACGGTTGAAGATATTATTAAAGATCTGTCGATGGATTGTACTATGTAACGAAACAAGTTACACCTCATCCGTCGCCATACGGCGACACCTTCTCCTCAAGGGGAAGGCTTAAAGAAAAAAGCGATAACATATGGTAAAAGGAGGCAGGTGACGGGTTATGGACCTTAAGATCAACCAGATACAACAGATACAGCAGCCGGACCAGGTAAAGGCACCTGCACAGCCCGACGGTAATTTTAAGTTCACACTTATAAGCAGCATCGGTGAAGCTGCACTTGCCGAAAAACTATCGGGGCTTTTGGACGAAATCACCGGACAGGGCGAAAAGATCAAAAAACGCCGTGACATCACGGATATGCGTAAATACAGAAGCCTTATCAAGGACTTCATGAACGAGATAGTAAACCGTTCCCACAAGTTTTCTAGAGAAAATTTCCTTGACCGCAGGGGCCGCCACAGAGTGTACGGCATGATAAGGCTTGTGGATGAAAAGCTCGATGCTCTGGCTGAAGAGCTTATAAAGGACGAGCAGGACGCCCTGATGATCATGAACAGTATCGATGAGATCAGGGGACTGTTACTTGATATTTTAACCTGATCATTTGCTTATTTTAACGTATAAAAACCAAAGTCGGTATTTGTTTTGGGGATGCCCGGAGCGGCATAAAAGGGGGATGATACTATGTTGGATTTTAACGGGATTTTAGGACACGAAAACATCAAACAACACTTAAAGGCTGCGATAGCTTCAGGTAAGCCTTCGCACGCCTATATATTTAACGGCGAAGAAGGTAGCGGGCGTAAAACGACAGCCGAGACCTTTGCTGCCGCACTGTGCTGTCAGTCTCCGGATGACAATACAAA
This sequence comes from uncultured Lachnospiraceae bacterium, assembly GCA_902774525.1. Classification (GTDB taxonomy): domain Bacteria; phylum Bacillota; class Clostridia; order Lachnospirales; family Lachnospiraceae; genus RUG11977. The sequence goes on along the minus strand of CACYIR010000071.1, from coordinate 4,099 downwards.
GCCCTGCGGTATGTGCATGGCTTGTATGCAGGCCGCATCCCGCAACCATCCCGATATCATACACATTACCCACGAAAAATCCCGTATCGGAGTTGACGACATAAGGAATACCCTTATTGATGACATAGCCATCAAGCCCTTCAGTGCTCCTTTTAAGATCTATATAATGGATGAAGCCGAGCGCATGACGGAGCAGGCACAGAATGCATTGCTCAAGACTTTGGAGGAGCCGCCGGCTTACGCAGTCATCATACTTATCACCACCAACACAGGTGCATTCCTGCAGACCATCCTTTCAAGGTGCATCACCCTGCAGTTTAAGCCCCTGCCTAACAAGCTTATCACCGATTACCTCATGACTAACGAAAAGCTTCCTGATTATTTTGCGAAGCTCTGTGCGTCTTTTTCCGGAGGAAGCTTAGGACAGGCACTTAAATTTACCAAGAACAGCGAGTTTGAACAGATAAAGAATGAAGTACTGGAACTGATGCGGAATATCGACAGTATTTCCATAGATGCGATATCAGAGGCAGTGGCGGACCTTTCCACCAAAAAGACGGATATCAACACCTACATAGACCTGATGCATCTTTGGTTCAGGGATATCCTTATGTTCAAGGCTACCCAGGATGCCAACCGTCTGGTATTCTTAGATGAGCTTATGACCATCAAACGCCAGGCCTCTAAGTACGGTTTCGAATCCTTAGGCAGGATCCTTGATGCGTTCTATACCCTGCAGGACCGCTTAAATGCCAATGTCAATTTTGATACGGCTATGCAGCTGCTCTTCCTTAACATGAGGGAGCACTAAAGTTTTTTTATTTGACGAATAAAGATTTTTCTAATATAATGATGTGCGGTGTAAAAAAAGAAACATGAGGACTATATATGATCACAGTTATAGGAGTACGATTCAGAAGAGTCGGAAAAATATATTATTTTGACCCGATAGGGCTTGATATCCATAAGGATGACTATGTAATAGTGGAGACTGCACGCGGTATCGAATTCGGTACGGTAGTGCTTGACCCGAGGGAAGTAGAGGATACACAGGTTGTACAGCCCCTAAAGCCCGTTATACGTAAAGCTACCCCTGAGGATATCGCTACAAACGATGCAAACCGTGTAAAAGAAAAGGAAGCTTTCAATATCTGTCTTGAGAAAATAGCTAACCGCGGCCTCGAGATGAAGCTGATAGAATGTGAATACACTTTTGACAACAACAAGGTACTCTTCTACTTTACGGCCGACGGCAGGATAGATTTCAGAGAATTGGTAAAGGACTTAGCAGCAGTATTCAGGACCCGTATCGAACTCCGCCAGATAGGTGTAAGGGACGAGACCAAGGCTTTGGGGGGTTTAGGCATCTGCGGACGTCCGCTCTGCTGTGCCACATATCTTTCGGATTTCTGCCCCGTTTCCATCAAGATGGCCAAGGAGCAGAACCTCTCTCTTAACCCCGCAAAGATATCCGGTACCTGCGGAAGACTTATGTGCTGCCTGAACAACGAAGAAGAAGCTTACGAATATCTTAACTCCAAACTTCCGAACGTAGGCGACCACGTGACCACAAAAGACGGTCTTGAAGGCGAAGTTCACAGTGTAAGCGTATTAAAGCAGATCGTAAAGATCATCTTCACGGATGCAAACGGTGACAGGGAGGCAAAAGATTACAAGGCTGAAGACCTCATATTTAAGGCCCGTAAGCATCATGAAAAGACTGCTACTCCCGATGAAATGAAGGAGCTCCGTGCACTTGAAGCTCTTGAAAGAAAGGAAGCAGGCAGCCACTTGGATGACTAAACCTTCAGAACAACCATAAACTCCTGCTTTATAAACAATTAAATTAATATTAAAAGTACGCATAAACGACATTTTTCGTCTTGCGTACTTTTTTTTTGAATAGTATAATCATGATAACGATTATTTCGAGGTGATTTTTTTGAGCTTAAAAAAACGACTGATTGTAACGTTCCTTCTTTTGCTCATACTCCCGATCGTCATGTTTGCCGCCTTGACTTTTATCACCCGGCAGACATTGGATGACCAGCATTTCGGCGGTATGCCGGACGGCATGGTACAGGTTTCGATACTGCAGGCACTGACAACTCTTGTTATGGTCATAACCGTCACCGACTTAGTCCTTATCATCTGGCTGTATAAAAGCATCATCAGGCCGCTGAACCTGCTGACCATAGCCACCAACAAAATAAAGGACGGAGACCTGGACTTCACACTGCCGACCGAACCCGAATCCACCGACGAGCTTGAGCAGTTATGCGAGGACTTCGAGGAGATGCGTATCCAGCTGAAAAAACAGATAGATACGCGATTGCAATACGAGCAGGATACCATAGAGCTGATAAGCAATATCTCTCACGACCTGAAAACTCCCCTTACCGCTATAAAGGGATATACGGAAGGTATTTTGGACGGTGTTGCCGATACTCCGGAAAAACAGAAGAAATATTTAAGGACCATCTACACAAAGGCTGCCGACATGGCAGTTCTGGTAGACGAGCTCTCCTTCTTTTCCAAGATCGATACCAATATCGTACCGTACAATTTTAAGATCATCAATGCGGACAACTTCTTCAATGACTGCGTAGAGGAAATGTCGCTTGATACCGAGGTTAAAAACGTAACGCTTGATTATATAAGCAAGCTTAAACCCGATCAGTGCATCATCGCTGACTTGGAGCAGCTCCGAAGGGTTATGAACAACCTCATCGGCAACTCCGTAAAATACATGGATAAGGAAAACGGCTCGATCGTCATCCTTGCCGAAGATATAGGAGACAGCGTAAAGATAAGCGTTCAGGACAACGGAAGCGGTATAGATGAAAAGGATATCCCCTTCATCTTCGACCGATTCTACAGAGCCGACTCATCACGTAACTCCAAAAAAGGCGGTACCGGACTGGGACTCGCCATTACCAAAAAGATCATCGAAGACCACAACGGCACCATATCCGCCCAAAGCTTTCCCGGGAAGGGCACCTGTATCTCCTTCACACTGCTTAAGGAAGGTTCACCGAACGCTTCGCTTGAGCTTGGCGAGATAGATACCGGATTCAGAAAAAAGCCCTGGAGGATACTCGATAAAGGTGCCAAAATAAAACCATGACCGACCTTACGGGAAATAATCCGGCACCAGATCATAAGTCAGGATCGGGATTAATAAATTTTAGACAGAGAAAGGACCAGCTATGGAAAAAATACTTATAATTGAAGACGAAAATGAGATCGCAGAGCTTGAAAAGGATTACTTAGAGCTTTCCGATTTTGAAGTAGTGATAGAAAACACCGGCGAGAAGGGATTAAAGCGTGCCCTTGAAGAGGACTTCAGCCTGATGATCCTGGACTTAATGCTACCCGGAATGGACGGATTTGAGATATGTAAAAGCATCCGCGAGCATAAAAATCTGCCCATCATCATCGTATCGGCCAAGAAGGACGATATCGACAAGATCCGCGGCTTAGGCCTCGGTGCTGACGATTATATGACCAAACCCTTCAGCCCCAGCGAGCTCGTAGCACGTGTCAAGGCACATCTCGCACGTTACGAAAGACTGGTCGGTGCTCCCAGAACTCCCAACGAAGTTATAGAGATCAGAGGACTGCGTATTGACAAAACTGCCAGAAGGGTATATGTTAACGATGAGGAAAAACAGTTTACCACGAAGGAGTTTGATCTTCTTACCTTCCTCGCAGAGCATCCCAACAGAGTATTCTCCAAGGAAGAGCTTTTTGCAGAGATATGGGATGCAGACCTTATAGGTGATATTGCGACAGTAACCGTCCATATCAAGAAGATCAGGGAAAAGATAGAGATCAGTACCTCTAATCCCCAGTATATAGAGACTATATGGGGTGCGGGGTATCGATTCAAAATATGATAACAAAACGAGCAAGACCGGAAGACGTTTAAGCTTGCTTAAAAAGGCTTCCGGACATTGCGAGTGCACAAACACCGAGAAGAAGCGGTTTTCGATCATTAAACCGCGAGATTCGAGGTGTTTGCAGGATTGTGAAAGTGCGAAGCACGAAACAATCCGTGTTATCCATGAGAGGAGCCACAAACATGCCTACACGTGTT
>CACYIR010000070.1 GCA_902774525.1 uncultured Lachnospiraceae bacterium | reverse complement strand
TGCCTGAATTAAAAATTAGAAGAATTATATTATAGGCTTTTATTACGTGGTCAGGAACCATTAATTCCATATAAAGTTAAGGGCTCTGTCCGGACAGCATCCCGACTTAATTGTCACCAAAGACAATTAAGATCGGGAACTATCCGTCACGAGCCCTTTTTTATACTCAGAATAATAATGGTACCTGACCACTTGTTTGCCATTTTACTTATTTTTTACTGCTTGCAAGAAGATATATACCGTATCCGGTAAGTGCAGAACCGAATGCTATAAGTATTATGGCAATGATAATGCCTGAGGTTTTGCTGTTGGATTCTGCAGATGTTGTTTTTGCCGTATTAGCAGTATTGTCTGCAGTTGTAGTAGTGTCGGTTGTGTTCTCGTTTCCTTCATTTGTGTCAGTTTCGGGAGATGTAACATCGGTATTATCGTTATCGGATGTGATCTCTTCAGCACCTGTTACAACGGGAGCAGGTTCCTCACCCTCTTTTGTATATATTACGGAAACATCATCGATGTACATGTCTGCACTTCCGTTAGTCTCAAAATAGATGTAAGCCGATGAAAGTTTTTCGGGTACATCAAAGTTGATGGATAACGGTGTCCAGTCGCCGTTGCTTTTAACGGTCTTTAATACTTTATCTTCACCGGTGCTAAGTCCGATGGTGATCTCTGTATCATCTGTTTTAACATAAGCTGTAAATGTAATATTCTTACCTGAGAACTTCGATATATCAAGCATGCATGTCGCATCCTGCTCGGCTCTTTCGCAGAAGAATGAGTATCCTACTTTAGCATCGGGAGTGTGGTTTACCAAAGCCATAATTCTTATGCTGGGCATATGTCCCGTGCCACGCTTGTAAAATCCGGCAGATTCTGCAGTGTATGTTGTCTTGACACCCATATCATCAACGTAAGGTTCAAAATCAACATTTATATCTTTAAGCTCTGTGATAGCCTCTGCAATGCTCATATTGAATTCTTCGCCCTTACCGGCCATAAGTACTCCGTAGAAAGCAGGCTTGGCAGTAAGGTTGTAAGTGAAGAGCAGAGGATATCCGTCTGTGATCCAGGATGAATCATCGGTAAGTCCCCAGATGGTGACAGCAGTAAGATTCACACCGTCTTTTCTGGCTTCGATCATGGCCTTAAACAGGTCATAATAGAACTGAGCCTGATAGTACCACTGGTTTTCGCCACGATGTGTGCATTTTACATCGAGCTCTGTTACCTGTACTTCATCAACGATGGAATCGTACTGGCGCATTGCCTTGATATACTGTTCTACGTTGTTGTTGTCGCTTAAGTGTCCCTGCATACCGATACCGTCGATAAGACCGTCACCGGCAAGTGTTCCGTCACCGCCTGCTTTTATTACGGAAGATTTGATCATGTTCTGACCTGCATTCCAGGGGCGGTTGGTAACGAAATCGGTAATGACGCTTACTCTTGCTGGATACCATTCGTTATAATCGTTGTAGTAAAGCTTGGGAAGGATGGAAGAGAGGTCTCCGGCAGGATCAAGTCCGTAGTCTGCGGCATATTGCTTGGAATACTTAACTTCGGCTTCTCTTGCAAACAGGAATGCATAGTATAAAAACTCGGGTCCTATGATCCTGTACCAGTAGCTTCTTCTCAAACCGTCATCTCTTGATTCGTCAACAGCTTCGTTTACAACGTCAATAGCATATATGGTCTCTGCAAATCCGTTGGCATAGATATATTCGATAGCTCCGTAGATATAGCTGCGCATTCTGTCGACAAGAGTATCCCTGTCTACCAGACACTCTTCATCAAGTTCTGCTGTATCTGAGGTGGTGGCTACACCCTTTGAAGTAGCATTAAAATCCTTTGCAAAGAAATTAGGGTTTACCTGTGAATGCCATAAAAGTACGTGAAAACGCATTGCAACGCCGTTATCCTTAGCCCAGGTGAGCATTTCGTTTCCTGCACGGTTGATCTTAAACAACGTCTCGGATGTTTTACTGAAATTATATGCGGGCTTTAATTCGTTGCCGCTTGTGATACTGTTAAATATTCTTGAAAGAACGGCTTCTTTTGCAGAATTGCCGATTTCTTTATTGGACTGATTCCAGTGACTGATAGCTTCACAGGCCGCTCCGACCTTGAAGTAATCCTTATAGACCTCGGCAAGACTTTCGTATTCCGATGTGTCTACATAAGTTGTGGCTGCACTAACCTGTACAAATGATGCGGAAAGCGCAACGATGAGTGTAAGGACAAGAGTTAATGATACTGCCCTTATGGTGTTTCTTTTCATTATATGCCTCCAAGTAATACTATTGATATGGTAATAAATCTCCCTGGCCGATCATGTTCAACCGACAGTAATACATGAGTCTTTAAAACCACGAGAACAATAATATCAAAAAAAGTGCATAAAATAAAGTCATATATTGTTAAAAAACTGTGCAGATTTGCTTATAATTTGCTTATATTTTTCTTGACTGGGAACAAAATAATGGGGTATAATTAATGCCGTAAGCAAAAAAACATACGTGTAAAAAAGAACGTATGATGATCGGAGGTTTACTATGAACAGTGGAAAGATTATTTTTGCAAGTGTCATAAGTATGCTTTTTACTATAGGATTGTGTGTACTCGTATGGGTTGTCAATCCTCTTTCGGGTGAAATACTGGTGAAGATCATATTCACAGTCATTCTTGCCTGCTTGTTTGTAGCTGAGATTTTTATCCTGGGCGAAGCAAAATCGGGCAGTGTAAAAGAAAATTCAAAGTATAAATGGCATGACAGAAAGAGAACATTTTTAGGACTTCCTCTTTCATTTACCAGATATTATCTTACCGGTGAAAAGCTTACCCGTGTAAAGGGATTCTTTAATATCATAGAGGATGAGGTTAAGCTTTACCGTGTTACAGACTTTGCACTGACCAGAAAGTTCTGGCAGAGGATATTCGGTCTCGGTACACTTAAGGTGTTATCTTCTGATAAGTCCTGTCCCACACTTGAGCTTTTAAACATAAAGAGGTCATCGGCAGTAAAGGAACTGATGTCCAAGCTTGTTGAGGATGAGCGTGACAGAAAGAGAGTAACCGGCCGTGAGATCATCAACAATCACGATCATGACTGCGACGGAATGGATGATTATGACGGAGACAATGATGATTTCAGCGGTGAGATCATGTGATCGTATCGGAGGTATGAATCATGCAGGTAATGCTGAATGAAGAAGAACAAAAGCGCCAGCAGGAATTGGATGACTATAAACAGCAAAGAGAAGAAGAAATAAAAGAGAAAGAAATAAATGCGAAAGCAAGAAGAAAAAAAGCCGATAAGTATTTCAGATTTATTGTTTTCGGTCTGATCTTCTTATCACTTGTTGCTGTTACATTACAGTGGCTGTTCGGATCGAGCGGACTGGCATATTAATAACAATATCATAGTGTAAAGTATCGGGACTCTCAGTTGAGGGTCCTTTTTTTACGCAAAATAAGTATAAATATGAGCAAAATAATAGATGAAATCGCAAAAAAAATACTATAGAATATCCCCATAGGGGTAGTAAAAGGTTTTAGTAACCTAAAAACAATGATTTGGAGGTATTAAAATGTTAAGAGTAGCGAAAACAGAAAACGGCTTGGTAAGAGGACTGCCCGCAGCAGATCCCAGGATCACATCATTTAAGGGTATCCCTTTTGCAGCACCGCCCGTAGGAGAGAACAGATGGAGAGCACCTCAGCCTGCAGCTGATTGGGAAGGCATCAGAGACTGTTATCAGTTTGCACCTATATCCGTACAGGATCAGCCCGCAGTAGGTACCGATATTTACTGCAGAGAGTGGCATGTAGATCCCGACATCCCCATGGATGAGGACTGCTTATATCTTAATATCTGGACACCTGCTAAAAAGACAGATGAGAAGCTTCCCGTATTTATCTGGTATTTCGGCGGCGGCTTCCAGTGGGGCTATACAGCTGAGATGGAATTTGACGGCGAGAGAATGGCAAGACGCGGTATTGTAGTCGTATCCGTTAACTATAGACTTGGTGCTTTGGGATTCCTTGTACATCCCGATATCACTAAGAGCCAGCCTGAGAATCCTGCAAACTTCGGGCACCTTGACCAGCAGGCAGGACTTCGCTGGGTACACAGAAATATAGCAGAGTTCGGCGGAGATCCCGACAATATCACTATAGCAGGCCAGTCAGCAGGCGGCGGAAGTACTCTTGCCCAGATTACCTGCGATCAGAATAAGGGCCTTATCAAAAATGCCGTTATCATGAGCGGTATGATCAAGAATCCTTATATGAACAATCCTTTCTTTAAGCAGCTGACATTAGCTGAGGCAGGAAAGTTCGGCGAAGAGCTCTTTGAGATGCTCGGAGTAAAGACATTAGAGGAAGCAAGAAAGCTTGATGCATTCTTTATCCGTGATACATATGCAGAGTTCAGAAATAAGAAGGGCTTCATGTTTGCGACTGTACAGGATGATGTATTCTGTGACGGCGATACATATAAGAAGCTTGCCGAAGGACGCGGCAATGATGTAAATATCATGGCAGGTAATACCGTAGATGAGTTCCCTGCAGCATTGTTTGCCGATTCGGATACTGATTTTGAAGCAAAGGCCAAGGAAATCTTCGGTGACAAGGCCGATAAGTTCCTTTCATTCCCTGAGGCTCGTGAGAAAAAGGGTGAGAAGATGTTTGCATCCGTTCAGGGTATTGAATGTGCCGTTAAGAACGTATTTAACAAGCTTTCAGAAAAGAATACGGGAAGAAATTATTATTACTACAGATTTAATCCCGATATCCCCGGATGGGATAACCCCGGTTCATTCCATTCCGTAGACTTATGGTTCTGGTTTGAGACACTGGCTAAGTGCTGGAGACCTTTTATTGGAAGACATTTTGATCTGGCTCGTCAGATGTGTAATTATATTACCAACTTTGTTAAGACCGGAAATCCTAACGGCAAGGATGCCGACGGTGCTGATATGCCTTACTGGACCAATTATACAGATAAGGTACACGGCGAGATGAATTTCATCATGCAGGGAAGTATCCCTACAAACGGAAATTCGGAGTTTGTAGACTTCATGACCGAATATATCGGAAAGAACTGATCTTTAAAGGAGGAAAAGCCGCCTGTAAGTTGCTTACAGGCGGCAATACTGTTATGAAACCTATAATCGGAGTTGATTGTCCGGACAATGATGTAATAAGAGTGAATGATGAGTATTACATGGTAAGTACATCAATGTACTTTTGTCCCGGATGTGAGATCATGAGGTCTAAGGACCTTATCCACTGGGAACATGCTTCATACGTATATGATACTTTGGACGGTACCGACGCCCAGAGACTTATAGGCGACGCCAACATATACGGGAAAGGCATGTGGGCAGCCAGCTTCAGATTCCATAACGGTACTTTTTATATAGCTTTCGTATGTAATGATACTCATAAAACCTATCTTTACAGATCCGAATCAATTTACGGACCGTGGAGAAAGTCTTATATCGACGGCTTTTTCCATGACTGTTCGTTGCTTTTTGATGATGATAAGGTATATATCGCATACGGAAACAGGGACGTTTATATAACCGAGCTTAACAGTGAGCTTACAGGACCAAAGGAAGGCGGCCTGCACAGACTGGCTGTATCGGATTCGAGAAAGACTCCGCTCGGATATGAAGGTACCCATTTTTATAAGATAAACGGAAAATATTATCTGTTCTTTATCCATTCACTTGAAAACAGATGGTTCAGGGCTGAAAGCTGTTTCGTGGCGGACAGTGTGGATGGAGAATTTACCGGAAAGGATGTATTTGCGGATGATGCGGGATGGTTCTGCTCCGGTATAGCACAGGGGGCCATAGTGGATACACCCGACGGGAAATGGTATGCAATGCTGTTTCAGGACAGGGGAGCCTCGGGACGTATCCCTTATATAGTTCCGGTCACATGGGAGAATGATTTTCCCGTGTTCGGAAGTAACGGTAAGATGCCGGAGTGCTTTGAGCTGCCGGCAGAGGACAAGAGTGAATATAAGCCGCTGGTCGGAAGTGATGACTTTATGGAGGTATTTACCGAAGATTCATGCTTCGGGTTTAAGAATATCTGGCAGTTCAATCATGAACCGAATCTGCTGCTTATAAACAGAAATACCAAATCGGGCATTTTCTCGATCACTACGGATAAAATATGTTCTAATCTTACCGAGGCACAAAATGTTCTTACACAGCGGATGCACGAGATGTGCTGCGAGGCGGAGATTACTGTACTCGGGGGAGAATTAAAAAACGGTGACTTCGCCGGACTCGCTGTGATGCAGTACCTGTACGGTTTTATCGGACTCACCGAAGGTGATGACGGATACGAGATCGTCTACATGGAAAGAGAAGAAGAAGGCAATAAGGACGTGATCAAAAAGATCGATATGGTACCTTCACCTGTTGTAAGGTTTAAAGTAAAAGCTGATTTTACCGGAAGAAAGGATGAGGCTACATTCTTCTATGACTGCGGTCTGGGCTGGAAACAGATCCCTTATAAAAAGAAGATGAGATTCCGCCTTGAGCATTTTACGGGAAACAGATTCGGCCTGGCTGTGTTTTCAACAAAAACAAAAGGAGGCACAGCCTCCTTTGGAAATTTTATTTACAGATATACTGAATAAATTAGGATGTCTGCCTGCACATTACCCTGTACTCGCGTGGTGTGCAGTTTTTTTTGCGCTTAAATGTGCGGTTAAACGTTGATATACTGGAAAAACCGGTACGGAGTGCCACTTCTGTCACGGACAGATCGGCTTCGGCCAGCATCTGCTCGGCAGCCTGAAGGCGCTTATATATAAGGTAATCATAGAATGTAGTACCGGTATATTTCTTAAACAGTCTTGAAAAATGGAACTTTGAAAAGCCGCTGTGTTCGGCTACCATCTCTAATGTGAGGTCTTCACAGAAATACTCGTTTATATAATTTAATACGCTGTTGAAACGATGGAGATATTCCTTTTTTGTGATCATGTTAAGACCGGCAAATGCATCGGTCTTTTTCAGATGATCCTGTCCCAAGAGTACAAAGAGACGGTATAAGTCTGAGTAAATGGAAAGCTCGTAAAAATCTGCGGAAGAGAAGTACTCGTCGCGCATGTGAGCCAACAGTCTGTGTATCTCGTCATAAACTTGAGGATATGTGTCGGGAGTTACATGTATAAGCTTGGTAAACAGAGGCTTGATACCTGTAAATCCGGCTGTGTTCATGATATTGTCGATGTCGATGAGATATATGAAACGGCTGCCCTTGTGCGGAGCCTCAAGCTTGTGCATCTCAAAAGGAGGGATTATAAGAATATCACCTTCGTTTACTTCAAAGCATTCGCTCTGGCTGTATCCCTTATACCAGTTTTCAACAGGAACGATGATCTCTAAGGCGTTATGTCTGTGAAAATCAAATGTAATGGGAAGATTATTATACCAGATCCTTATACCGGAATCGCTGCGGTAACTGATCTGCTCAACATTCTCCTTGACTTCTCTGTATCCGGGGAAATCACTGTTCTTTTTGTAAAACCCCATAACATCCTCAGGCGTGGTAGCAAGCTGATATATAAGAGATCTGTTTTTAGATGCGGGATAAATACTCATTTATTGCTCACTCCTTTCACCAAGTATGCTTAAATCTACAAGGCTATATTATCACATTTTACTAAAAACGTAAAGATTTTTTTGTGATTTTTGACATTTTTTGGCATAAATGACTAAAATGTACATTTTAAGGCAAAATAATACATGGCAATATATGTATAAAAATAAAAGCTAAACTATAACACTTTTTTCATACCTTAATCACAATTGCTACACAAATTTGCTCTAACATGGAAACATAAGATCAAGCAAAGCATATGTCGACATGTTAGAGTTTTAAAAATTTGTAAATGAATATAAGAATCGGTATATAGAGGAGGATTATTATGAGTGCCAGTGAGAACAATAAAGAAAAAAAGCGGTTTAGGAAGCTGAGAATATTCCTTATTACTGTTATATCAGGTATTATTATCGGAACGGGAATAGCTGTGGCATTCCTGGTTATACGGACAAAGGACAGCGGATCTTCAGACACTGTGAAATCAGATGCAGCAAGTGAAGTATCCGGATCAAAAGACAAAGAAAACAATAATATACCTACGGCATCGGCTACAGATACAACTGTTAATACCGGAGAAGCAAAGAACCTTGAGGTATCGAGGTCGGATGTTTCGGATATAGTTGAAAGCGTTATGCCTTCGGTAGTATCTGTAAAGTGCACATTGGTTAAACAAAGGAACACGGATTCATGGGAAGATTTCTTCTATTATGAAGATTACGGTCTTTATGACAATTCTGATTCGGGTACGGGATTTATAATCGGACAGAACGGAAACGAACTTTTGATAGTAACAAACAACAGTATATCGGATAACGCTGAGAAAGTAGCCATAACATTCTGTGACGGTACTGAAGCTGAGGGAACCGTAAAGGGAGGGGACAGCTATTATGATCTGGCAGTATTGGCTGTAGACATGTCCGGCTTATCCCAGGATACTTTAAACAGTATAAAGATTGCTACAATAGGCAGCTCTGATTCGTTAAGCGTAGGTTCTATGACAATAGCTATCGGCAATTCACTCGGAAACGGACAGTCTGTAACGGTCGGATATATCAGTGCTATTGACAGAAGCATCACAATAGGCGGCAAGGAGATGAAGCTGCTCCAGACAGATGCGGCAATCAATGAAGGCAATAACGGCGGACCTTTGGTTAATGTGAGAGGTGAGGTTATCGGTATAGCTTCACAGAAATATACCACATATTCAAGCAGCAAGGTAGAGGGTATGTGTTTTGCAATCCCGATATCAAAGGTATACAGATCCCGGATCTCCGGCCGACACTGCAGGTATCCGTGCAGGTGACATAATCACCGGAATCAACGGCAGAGAAGTCATGAATATGGAACAGCTCAAGGAAATCCTTTCTTATATAAAATACGGAACCGATGTAGAGATAACTGTATCGTCGAAAGGACATTCGGCATCAGGATATGAAGAAAAAACGATAACTGTTACGCTTGGCAAAAGATCCGACTACGAAAGAACAAGATAAGATAACCGGATAAGAATTAAAGAGATAAAAGGAGGAAGTAAAATTCCTTCTTTTATTTTTTGATCAAATGTGGTAATATAACTATGATTGTGACGGCATATATTTTTATAGGATAAATATAGAGACATAGGCCGGAAGACATAATAGAAATATAGAAAAGAGGCCATTTTGATGGTAGATAAGAAAAAGATTGAGAAAGCAGTAAAGCTTCTGATAGAAGGTATGGGTGAGGATCCTAAGAGAGAGGGACTTGTTGATACACCCAGACGTGTAGCCGGTCTGTACGAAGAAGTACTTGCAGGTATGGATCAGGATGCGAAGGAGCATCTTTCGAGACAGTTTAATGTTGAGGGCAGTGATATTGTCTTAGAGAAGGATATCACCTTTTATTCACTCTGCGAGCATCATCTGATGCCTTTCTTCGGCAAGGTGCATATAGCATATATACCTGAAGGAAAGGTAGTGGGACTGAGCAAGCTGGCAAGGACCGTAGAGGTATATGCAAGACGCCTGCAGCTCCAGGAGCAGCTTACCCGTCAGATAGCAGATGCCATAGAGGAGAATCTGTCACCGAAGGGCGTTATGGTAGTGATAGAAGCAGAACATACATGTATGACCATGCGCGGTGTTAAAAAGCCCGGTTCTCAGACGGTTACCACCGTAACCCGTGGTGAATTCAAGAAAAAGACCGAGCTTCAGACCATTGTACTCGATTCAATAAGAAGATGAGGTGCTTGATTCATGATCATAGGCAACAAAACATATACTCCCGGACATACCTATATAATGGGAATCCTCAATGTTACGCCTGATTCTTTTTCGGACGGCGGAAGGTATAACACTCTCGACAGGGCATTAAAGCACGCTGAAGAGATGATATCTGACGGTGCCGATGTGATAGATATAGGGGGAGAGTCCACCAGACCCGGATATCAGCATGTATCTATAGAAGAAGAGATAGAACGTACCGCACCTGTTATAGAGGCAGTGACAGCGAGATTTGATGTGCCGGTAAGCATAGACACATATAAGCCGCAAGTTGCAGAGCAGGCAGTAAAAAGCGGAGCGGCTCTTATCAACGATATCTGGGGTTTTAAGGGTGAAGACTTAAAAACACCCGAATCAGGTATGGCTGAAGTAGTAAAAAAATACGGAGTTTCATGCTGCATAATGCATAACAGGGTACTTTGTGACAGTGAAGCATGTAATGAAGATCCCGGACTGATAGCAGATGTTATAATCAGGGAACTGCAGGAAAGCCTTGATATTGCATATAAAGCCGGTATAGAAAAAGAACGTATACTCCTTGACCCGGGAGTAGGATTCGGAAAAACATACGAGGATAATGTAAACACCATAAAATATCTTGAAAAGATATGTGCTGCATTTGACCTGCCGATGCTGCTCGGAACTTCCAGAAAGTCTGTTATAGGGCTGACACTTGATCTTGACAGGGATAACAGGCTTGAAGGTACTCTTGCCACCACAGCCAGAGCGATTGATGCGGGCTGCATGTTTGTAAGGGTTCACGATGTTAAGGAAAATGCCAGATTTATAAAGATGTATGAAACAATAAAACATACAATCTGAGCAATAAATCTGTCATCCTGAGCGAATGCGAAGGATCTTATAATAAGGAGTGGTGTATAAGAATGGATGTAATTCATATCAAACGACTTGAAATATTCGCTAACCACGGCGTGATCCCCGAGGAAAACACACTCGGACAGAAATTCATCATATCTGCCGATCTGTATAAAGACCTGAGGGCTGCCGGAAAAACCGACAATCTTAAGGAAACCATACATTACGGAAGAGCTGCGGTATTGATCAAACAGATATCCGAGAAATCCGTATTCCAGCTTATAGAAAAACTGGCTGAGGAGATAGCGGATGCACTTCTTAAAAACTTCCCCCTGGAAAAAGTAAGGGTTATTATTGAAAAGCCCTGGGCACCGGTGCGCCTTCCCCTTGATACCGTAGCGGTAGAGATTGAGAGAGGCTGGCATACCGCTTATCTTGCTATAGGCTCAAATATCGGGGACAGAGAACAGTTTTTAAAGAATGCTGTTAAAAAGCTCGATAACCGTTCCGACAGCTACGTCACAAAGGTGTCGGGTTTTATAGAGACAGAGCCTTACGGTAATGTTCAGCAGGATAAATTCTTAAACGGATGTCTCGAGTTAAGGACACTTCTTTCACCTTCCGAGCTTTTAAAGAGAGCGAATGAGATCGAACAGGAAGAAGGAAGAGTAAGGACACTTCACTGGGGACCGAGGACACTTGATATCGATATCCTTTTATACGATAACGAGACGGTCTATACGGACGATTTAAAGATACCTCATATCGACATGCATAACAGGATGTTTGTACTCGGACCGCTGTGCGAAATTGCACCTTATGTCATCCATCCCGTACTCGGAAAATCCATCATAAGATTAAAAGAAAAACTAGAGGAAAAACGATAAATATTACTTGACCAATTGACAAAAAGATTATAAAATATGGTATAAAGGACGAAAAGGTTCATAGAGCCTTGCAAGCGTTATTTGTAAAGGCTGTATGAACATTTTTGTCACAGAATCATTTATAATAGAAAGGGGTTTTACTTATGGTTATCAAAAGTGTATTGGACAAAGACTTTAAGAAGTACGGCCAGGTTGTTACAGGTATTGACTGTAAAGAGCTTTTAGACGTGCTTGCTACAAAGCCCATGCCCGCTGATTCAGTTGTATACGTAGCAGGAGATGCAGATCTTGAGGCTACCAAGACAGCTAAAGAGTTCCAGGAGAGCTTCTACGGCGGACTTCCCATCCAGGTTGGTTACTGTAACGGTAACAATCATCTGCTTAATGCAGTAGAGTATCACAGATGTTCAGAAGTTAACATCGCTCTTTATGACATGATCCTTCTTATCGGAGATCAGAGAGATATCGAGGATGATTATACATATGACACTTCAAAGATTGAGGCATTTAAGGTTCCCGCAGGCGTAGCAGTTGAGATGTACGGAACAACTCTTCATTATGCACCCTGCACAGCAGAAGGCAATCAGGGATTCCGCGGCATCGTTATCCTTCCTAAGGGTACAAATGCTGACATAAAGGATTATCCTGACAGAATACCTGAAGACAAGCTTCTCATGGCTGAGAACAAGTGGCTCATCGCTCACAAGGACGGCGGCTGCGGCGACAGAGCATTCATCGGCCTTAAGGGCGTGAATGTGTCAGTATAATATATAATAAAACATATAAGGAGACAAAAATGCTTTATATAGGCGTTGATTTAGGAACATCAGCCGTTAAGCTCCTTCTTATGGAAGGCAACGGCGCTATCAAGAAAATAGTATCAAAGGAATATCCTTTATACTTCCCGAATCCCGGCTGGTCCGAGCAGAAGCCTGAAGACTGGTGGACACAGGTGATCGCAGGCATCAAAGAGCTTACCGCAGAATGTGACAAGTCACAGGTTGCAGGTATTTCATTCGGCGGACAGATGCACGGACTCGTTATCTTAGACGAGAACGACAATGTTATCCGTCCCGCTATCCTTTGGAATGACGGACGTACCCAGAAAGAGACCGATTACCTCAACAACGAGATCGGTACAAAGAAACTGGCTCAGTATACAGCAAATATCGCATTTGCCGGATTTACAGCTCCCAAGATCCTTTGGGTTAAGGCTAACGAGCCCGATAATTTCGCTAAGATCAAAAAGATCATGCTGCCTAAGGACTATATCGCATATAAGTTAAGCGGCAGCTTCTGTACAGACGTATCTGATGCTTCAGGTATGCTTCTCTTAGATGTCAAGAACCGTAAGTGGTCAAAAGAAATGCTTGATATCTGCGGTATCACAGAGGCACAGCTTCCCAAGCTCTATGAGAGCTACGAAGTAGTAGGAACTCTTAAAGCAGATGTAGCAGCTGATCTGGGATTCTCTACCTCAGTTAAGATAGTAGCAGGTGCAGGCGATAATGCGGCAGCTGCTGTAGGTACCGGTACAGTCGGTGACGGTATGTGCAATATCTCACTCGGTACTTCAGGTACAGTATTTATCTCAAGCAAGAACTTCTCAGAGAATGACAACAATGCCATCCACTTCTTTGATCATGCAGACGGAACATACCATCTTATGGGATGTATGCTTTCAGCAGCATCATGCAACAAGTGGTTTATGGATGAGATATTAAAGACCAAGGATTATGCAGGCGAGCAGAAGGGCATCACCGAGGATATGTTAGGAAATAACAAGGTTTACTTCCTGCCTTACCTTATGGGCGAGCGTTCACCTCACAACAATCCTGATGCACGCGGTACATTCATCGGCATGTCCATGGATACCACCAGAGAGGATATGACTCTGGCAGTACTTGAAGGTGTAGCATTCGGTCTCCGTGATTCAGTAGAAGTAGCAAGAAAGCTCGGCATTAAGCTCGAGAGAACCAAGATCTGCGGCGGCGGAGCCAAGAGCCCTCTCTGGAAGAAGATCATCGCCAACGTTATGAATATGAAGGTTGACGTTATCGAGAGTGAGGAAGGTCCCGCACTCGGCGGCGCAATGTTAGCCGCTGTAGCTAATGGCGAGTATGCTTCAGTAGAAGTAGCAGCTGCTAAACTCGTAAAGATCATCGATACAGTAGAGCCCGATCCCGCTATTGCAGCAAGATACGAAGCTCAGTATCAGAAGTTCGTAAAGATCTATCCCGCATTAAAGGATATCTATACACTTATTAAATAATGTATATTTAGTACCCGCGAGGTACTGCATATAAAAACAAATATAATTATAAGGAGAAGTAAAATGAATAATTTACCCAAGGTTAAAATTGGTATCGTAGCAGTTAGCCGTGACTGTTTCCCTGAGAGCCTTTCAGTTAACAGAAGACAAGCCCTTATTAAGGCTTACACAGACAAGTATGATGCAACAGACATCTATGAGTGCCCTATTTGTATCGTAGAGAGCGAGATCCATATGGTTCAGGCTCTTGAGGATATCAAGAAGGCAGGATGTAACGCACTTTGCGTATATCTTGGAAACTTCGGTCCCGAGATCTCTGAGACACTTCTTGCTAAGCACTTTGAAGGACCTAAGATGTTCTGTGCAGCAGCAGAGGAGACACAGAATGACCTTTGCGGCGGCAGAGGCGATGCTTACTGTGGTATGCTTAATGCAAGCTACAACTTAAAACTTCGTAACGTTGGTGCTTATATCCCTGAGTATCCTGTAGGTGATGCTGAGGATTGCGCTAAGATGATCAACGAATTCGTTCCCATTGCAAGAGCACTTGTTGGTCTCAGCAAATTAAAGATTATATCATTCGGTCCCAGACCTCTTAACTTCCTTGCTTGTAACGCTCCTATCAAGCAGCTTTACAACTTAGGCGTTGAGATCGAAGAGAACTCAGAGCTTGACCTTTTCGAAGCATTCAACAAGCATGCAGGTGATGCTCGTATTCCTGAGGTTGTTAAGGATATGGAAGCAGAACTCGGCGCAGGCAACAAGAAGCCCGAAGTACTTTCTAAGCTTGCTCAGTATGAGTTAACACTTCTTGACTGGATCGATGCTCATAAGGGTTACAGAGAGTATGTAGCAATCGCCGGAAAGTGCTGGCCTGCATTCCAGACACAGTTCGGATTCGTTCCCTGCTATGTTAACTCACGTTTAACAGGACGCGGTATCCCCGTATCTTGTGAAGTAGATATCTACGGATGTTTATCAGAGTTCATCGGTACCGCTGTATCAGATGATATTGTTACACTTCTTGATATCAACAACTCAGTACCTAAGGATATGTACAAGGAGTCTATCGAAGGAAAGTTTGATTACAAGCATACCGATACATTCATGGGATTCCATTGTGGAAATACCTGCTCAAAGAAGCTTGCATTCCATGAGATGAAGTACCAGATGATCATGGCAAGAGCACTTCCTATCGAAGTTACCAACGGTACTCTTGAAGGCGACATCATGCCCGGTGATATCACATTCTTCAGACTTCAGTCTACAGCTGATGCTAAGATCAGAGCATACGTTGCAGAAGGTGAAGTACTTCCTGTAGCTACCAGGTCATTCGGTGGCATCGGCGTATTCGCTATCAAGGAAATGGGACGTTTCTATCGTCACGTGCTCATTGAGAAGAATTATCCTCATCATGGCGCTGTTACATTCGGTCATCACGGAAAGGCACTCTACGAAGTATTCAAGTACATCGGAGTTCCGATCGAGGATATCAACTACAACCAGCCCGCATCACTTCCTTATCCTACAGAGAATCCTTTTAAATAAGATAAGAGGACTTTCAATCGGAGGGACGGTTGAAAACTGAATAACGGATAATAATAAGAGGCATTTGGGTTAAAACTCAAATGCCTCTTTGTTTCTGGATCCTTCGCGTACGCTCAGGAAAACATTATAGTGTTTTTAGTCAAGTTCCTTCATAACACTCATATATGCGGGACGGATGATCTTGTCCACGGTTACGAGCTCTTCGATACGGTGGGCACTCCAGCCTACTATACGCGCTATGGCGAATATAGCGGTGTAGAGCTCCTTAGGGATGCCGAGCATCTCATA
>CACYIR010000069.1 GCA_902774525.1 uncultured Lachnospiraceae bacterium | reverse complement strand
GCCCATTTCTCTCTGCTCTAATGTCTCGCCGCAGCAAAGGATGGGAGTAAGACCAGCCTCAAATGCCTACTTAACCTTCTTATTAAGGAAAGCATCATCCTCTTTGAAGTACTCACGTCTCTCTGAATGTCCGATGATAACGAACTTAACGCCTGCATCTACAAGCATGGGAGCTGAGATCTCGCCTGTGTAAGCACCCTTATCCTCGATGTAGAGGTTCTCAGCGCCTACCTGTACGTTTGTGCCCTTAACTGCCTCTACAACGGGAACGATGTCGATAGCGGGTACACAGTATACTACGTCTACTGAATCTGACTTAACCAGATCCTTTAATTCTGCGCAAAGTGCAACTGCCTGTGAAGGTGTCATGTTCATCTTCCAGTTGCCTGCGATAATTTTACGTCTTGCCATTTTTATGGTCTCCTTTTTTATCTATTGATACCACGGATTGCTCCGTTGTACACAACTCTCGCAATCCTGCAAACACCTCGAATCTCGCGATTTTCTACAAAAATCGCTTCTTCTCGGTGTTTGTTCGTTCGAAAGTCCTTAAGTCTTAGCATGCAAGCATGCAAGACTTTTAGACTTTCTCACTCTGTATCAAATTATTTATCATCTGCTGCGTAAACGCCGGGAAGCTCCTTGCCCTCAAGGAATTCAAGGGAAGCGCCGCCACCTGTTGAGATGTGGCTCATCTTATCAGCGAAACCTAACTGGTTGCAAGCTGCTGCTGAATCACCGCCACCGATGATAGTGGTTGCATCAGTCTCAGCAAGAGCCTTAGCTACTGCGATAGTACCCTTTGCAAGTGTAGGATTCTCAAATACGCCCATAGGTCCGTTCCAAACAACGGTCTTAGCTGTCTTAGCTGCGTTAGCGAAAAGCTCGCAGGTCTTAGGTCCGATATCAAGACCTTCCATATCTGCAGGGATCTTGTCAGAATCAACATACTTAACATCAACAGGTCCGTCGATAGGATCAGGGAAGCCTGCTGCGATACCGGTATCAACAGGAAGAAGGAGGTTCTTTCCAAGCTTCTCTGCCTTAGCCATCATTTCCTTACAGTAATCAATCTTCTCATCGTCGCAAAGTGACTTTCCGATCTCATATCCCTTAGCCTTAAGGAATGTGAATGCCATACCGCCACCGATGATAAGTGTATCGCACTTCTCAAGGAGGTTATTGATAACGTTAAGCTTATCAGCTACCTTAGCGCCGCCAAGGATTGCTACGAAAGGTCTAACGGGATTCTCTACTGCATTGCCTAAGAAATTGATTTCCTTCTGCATAAGGTATCCTACTGCACAGTTGCCGCCCTTCTTACGAACGTACTCTGTAACTACGGATACAGATGCATGTGCACGGTGTGATGAACCGAATGCGTCACATACGTAATCGTCACAAAGATCAGCAAGCTCCTCAGCGAACTTTGTACCTGCCTTAGCGGGCTTGGTCTCTTCTTCCATTCTGAAACGTGTATTCTGAAGAAGGATAACATCGCCTTCCTTCATAGCTGCAACTGCTGCTGTGGTCTCAGCGCCAGTTACGTTGTAATCAGCGATGAACTTTACTTCCTTGCCGAGCTTCTCTGAAAGTCTCTTAGCTACGGGTGCTAATGACTCCTTCTCGTTAGGTCCTTCCTTAACTTTTCCTAAGTGTGAGCAAAGGATAACCTTAGCGCCGTCATTAACCAGCTTGTTTATTGTAGGAAGAGCTGCTACGATACGAGTCTCATCTGTGATCTCGCCATTCTTTAAAGGTACGTTGAAGTCGCAACGAACCAGAACTCTTCTTCCCTTTGCATTGAAATCGTCAACTGACTTTTTGTTAAGTCCCATTTTATTGCCTCCTTTATGTTACACCTCATCCGGCACTTCGTGCCACCTTCCCCTCAAGGGGAAGGCATGTAAGGTGTTATTCTCATTGTCATCCTGAGGGCAAAGCCCGAAGGATCTTGTGTTCAAAAGAAAAACAGGGTCCGGTCCAATCTGACCGGACCCTTATAGGTCTTGATTAGTATCAATAACCGCTATCTTACAGTATGGATTACTTTAACTCTGAGAAGTACTTGATAGTACGAACCATCTGTGAGGTGTAGCTGTTCTCATTGTCATACCATGAAACTACCTGTACAAGGTTGTCAGCGCCAACCATTGTCTGTGTAGCATCAAAGATTGAACCGAATCTGCTTCCTACGATATCGCTTGAAACGATCTCATCCTCGTTGTAACCGAATGACTCGTTTGAAGCTGCCTTCATAGCTGCATTGATCTCGTCCTTTGTAACGCTCTTCTCTACTGTAGCAACAAGGATAGTTGTTGAACCGGTAGGGGTAGGAACACGCTGTGCAGAACCGATAAGCTTGCCGTTAAGCTCAGGGATAACAAGGCCGATAGCCTTAGCAGCACCTGTGCTGTTAGGAACGATATTGCAAGCGCCTGCACGTGAACGACGAAGGTCACCCTTTCTCTGAGGACCATCAAGGATCATCTGATCGCCTGTGTAAGCATGGATTGTGCTCATGATACCTGACTTGATACCGGCAAGGTCGTTAAGAGCCTTAGCCATAGGTGCAAGACAGTTAGTTGTACATGAAGCTGCTGAAATGATAGTATCTTCAGGCTTAAGTGTTGTATGGTTTACATTGTAAACGATGGTAGGAAGATCATTTCCTGCAGGAGCAGAGATAACAACCTTACGAGCGCCGGCATCGATATGAGCCTGAGCCTTAGCCTTGCTTGTATAGAAACCTGTACACTCAAGAACAACGTCTACCTTTAACTCGCCCCAAGGAAGATCCTTAGCTGCGGGCATAGCGTAAATTGTGATTTCCTTTCCGTCTACTGTGATTGAGCCGGGAACCTTAACGGTCTTTCCGTCTTCCTCAAAGATAGCATCCTTGTAAGTAACCTTATCAGCTAAAGCGTACTTACCCTGTGATGAATCATACTTAAGAAGATGAGCAAGCATCTTAGGGCTTGTTAAATCGTTGATAGCTACTACTTCGTAACCTTCTGCACCAAACATCTGTCTGAATGCAAGACGACCGATACGGCCGAATCCGTTGATTGCAACTCTTACATTTGCCATGTCAAATGACCTCCTAAAAAAACTTTAAATTAATAATATTTGAACCTCTCATAAAACAAGAGTAACAAATTCGACAATATTCTAACTTGTTTTAAGGAAAAAATCAAGGAATATTTTTATAAAATAATGTCTTATATTATAAAAAGATTATAAACCCCTGATCATTCAGCCTCAATCTCGGTATTTTCAACATCTGACAAAGACTCAGCCTTCTGAGCTGCAGCCTCTTCCTCGCTTAAGATCTTAACTTTACCTGTAGCAAGCTCCTCAACAGCTATAGATAAGGGCTTGTTGCACTTAGCTGTAGCATATGTGGGTGCTCCGTCGATGATCTGTCTTGCTCTCTTGGCTGTAGCAAGTACGATGGAGTATCTGCTGTTTACGATAGGCTGTGTGTTGTTAGCCTCGCTGTCACTGTTAACTACCTTCATTAAATCGGTGTAAGACGGATGTAACATGTTATTTCTCCTTATATCTTATATGTTAGGGATTATTCGATGTTCTGAATTTGTTCCCTTACTTTTTCTATGTCTGTTTTAAGGTTTATCGCCGTATTGGTGATATCCAGGTCGCTGGACTTGGAAAGTATGGTATTGGCTTCCCTGTTCATCTCCTGAGCTATAAAGTCGAGCTTACGTCCGACATTCTCAGCCTCGTTCAAGGTGTTCTTCATGTTGTTGATGTGTGCACGGAGCCTTACGGTCTCCTCATCCACACATATCTTGTCGGCAAATACGGTGATCTCTGTGGCAAGTATGCCCTGATCCATATTGGTATTGCCTAAAAGCTCCTCTACCTTGGCATACAGACGGTTCCTGTATTCATCCACTACCTGTGGTGACCTCTCCTCGATAAAGTCGATCATCGAGATCATGCCGTCAAGCTTGGCGATCAGATCCTTCTTTAAATGCTCGCCCTCATCGATACGGGTTTTCACAAAATTCTCAGCCGCATTCTTGATGGCATTCTCTATGAAGCTCCACATCTCGTTCTCGTCGATCTGCTGCTCTTCTATAGTGAATACATCCGGGAAACGTGCCAGCTGTGAAGCACTGATGTTGCCGTCTATCTCAAACTGGCTTCCCATCTTCTTTATAAGATCAAAATAACTCTTTGCCAGGTCCTCGTTATACTTTACCAGTTCCTTGCCTTCAGTAAAATCTTCATATATAATAAAGATATCAACCTTACCTCTTGAGATGTAGTTCTTAAGCAGGTTTCTTATGGCTGATTCAAAAAAGTTAAGCTTTTTCGGCATCTTCAGGCTGATCTCACAATATCTGTGATTAACTGCCTTCATCTCTACCGATATCTTTCTCTCAGGTGTTTCGGATTCAAACCTTCCGAATCCGGTCATACTTTTAAGCATTTATGTTTCCGCCTTTCCCGTAACATCTGCAACCAATTTATTATAGTAAGATTTTTTTATAAAGTCAAGAAGAATCTTTAAGTGAAGTATACTACCTCTTCCTCTGCGGGTGCGGCATCCTCCAGCTTGGTCACATAAAGCACCGGACCTTTTCCTCTGTATTCGCGTCTAAGCTCCAGCTTGATCTTGGCCTCCACGTTTATCCAGTCCCTGTTATTATGTGAGTTAAGGAAATCAGCATAATAAGAAGGTATCCTGGCGGTGAATCCGATAAAACCTATATCATTGGCACAGCACTGCATGGCGAATCTGCCGGGTACAAAAGCACCCTTGCCCATCTTCGGATCCTTATATACCTGAGCCTTGAATCTGATATTCTTCTCGTTGTATTTCTTTCCGAAATCAAGTATATCAAGATACCAGAGTCCGAAATCATCATCCTCTATCACTATCGGATTGGCAGTGATATCAAAAGGAAGCTCATCCTCTTCCTCGCCGTCCATATCGGTACCGTCGCTGCTCTCATATATAAGCTGAGCCTTACGGTTTGCCGGCTTAACAATACGGCGGATATCGGTCTTCTTTGTATCCTTGGTACAGCGGTTGAATATCACGGTATCGGAGTACTTAAGCTGCTCCATGATAAGCGAACGCATATTATTTATATAATTCATGAAGGTTGAAGCATCCACCATGGTGATCAGCTGTACTGTGGTCCAGCCTGTAGGCATCTCCATTTCGAGCAGCTCCTGCATGGGCCATACGCCGTTCAGCTCCACTATGATCTTGTCCGGATGGTACTCGGCATTCAGCTCCTCGAGCTTAGCGTTCGTAAAATCCTCTTTTTCCTCTATATATTCAACGAATATGTTCTTTTTCCT
Organism: uncultured Lachnospiraceae bacterium; assembly: GCA_902774525.1. Lineage (GTDB taxonomy): Bacteria > Bacillota > Clostridia > Lachnospirales > Lachnospiraceae > RUG11977. The sequence continues at coordinate 3,644 of CACYIR010000069.1, read as the reverse complement.
GAACTTATCCTCGTCGTACTCCTCCTCGCCTTCTTCACAGACTAAAAGAAGTATCCTGTCACCGTTTATAAACTCCGGATCCTCTAAGGTGGTCTTTATAAAGGTAGTTTTCCCGGACTCAAGGAATCCGTTTATAAGATATACGGGTATTTCCATTATTACACCTCATCAGTCAGCTGCGCTGACAGCTTCCCCTCAAGGGGAAGCCTAAAGCTGCGCAATGCTCAAGCAAATAAAGCCTTGATCTGTTCCTCATTGATCTTACTTCCGATAACGCATATCTTACCGATCACGTCAGCGCTGCCGCGTCTAACCTCTGACTCCTCAGGCACATGATCGAAATGGATCCACTGTCCCTCGGTAGCAGCCACGATACCCTTAGCTCTTAAGATGGTACCGAACTCCTCGGGAGTATCAAGTCTCTTAAGGATATCAGCTATCTCAGCCTCGGTAAACTTCTTGGTAGTCTCTATGCCGACGCTTGTAAATACCTCATCTGCATGATGATGGTGATGATGGTCATGTCCGTGCTCGTGATGATGGTGCTCGTGCTCATCCTCATCCTCGTCCTCATCGTCATGGTGATGGTGGTGATGATGCTCGTGCTCGTCCTCGTCGTCATCATCATGGTGATGGTGGTGATGATGCTCGTGCTCATCCTCGTCATCATCATCGTCGTCATGGTGGTGGTGATGATGCTCATGCTCATGCTCGTCCTCGTCGTCATCATCGTCGTCATGGTGATGATGGTGGTGATCATGTCCGCAACACTCCTCGCCGTCCTCATGATGATGTCCGCACTCAGGGCAGATACCTGCAGCCTCTAAGAGCTCGTCCTCAAACTTGGACTTCTCTTCCATAGCCTTTAAGATAGCTGCACCGTCAAGCTCATCCCAGGGAGTAGTGATAAGCACTGCCTTGTCATTGTGTTCACGGATAAGCTGTACAGCTGTAGCCAGCTTCTCCTCAGAAGTATTCTGTGTCCTGCTGAGGATTATGGTCTTAGCGTACTCTATCTGGTTATTGAAGAACTCACCGAAGTTCTTCATATACATCTTGCACTTGCCTGCATCAACTACTGCTACAAAGTTGTTAACTACGATGCCTGCATCCTCTGCCACATCCTGAATAGCCTTTATAACATCCGAAAGCTTGCCTACACCTGAAGGCTCTATGATGATCCTGTCGGGAGCGAACTGCTTCATAACATCCTTTAATGCAATGCCGAAGTCACCTACTAAGGTACAGCATATACATCCCGAGTTCATCTCTGTGATCTGTATGCCGGAATCCTTTAAGAATCCGCCGTCGATACCAATCTCACCAAACTCATTCTCGATCAGAACGATCTTCTCACCCTTAAAAGCCTCAGCTATCAGCTTCTTGATAAGAGTGGTCTTACCTGCTCCAAGAAATCCCGAAAAAATGTCAACCTTTGTCATTTCAATTACCTTGCCGTATTTCGCGGTTTTCCTTTCTTTTCTCTATATTTATGTCATCCTGATGACACAAAACATGCATTGTAAATCTAAAACCCGATATACTATAGCACTCTTGATACTTAAAGTAAAGTATTCAATCGCGCCAATTTGATTAAAAAATTATTATATTTACTCACCGCCGTAATAGCTGATCTTGAACTCATCTATACCGTCCACTATACCCTCAGCTATCTTCTCCTGATAAGCAGGATCGGCAATCTTTGCAGCCTCTGTAGAATCAGTCACGTATCCGCACTCAAATATGATGGCCGGCATCGTGGTCCTGCTCGTTACCACCAGGTTGGTCCTGAAATGTGTGCCCCTGTTCTTGGCGCCTGTTTTCTTGCAGGCTGCAGCAAGGATCGTATCACCCAGCTCCTCACAGCCCTCACGCCTGTATGTCCAGGACTCCATACCGCTCGCAGCACCCTCGGATGCTTCAAGAGAGTTCTGATGGATACTGATCAGACATACCGGTTCATCCTGCGCATTGGCTATGGAAGCACGCTGTGTCAGACCTACGAAGCTGTCATCGGATCTGGTCATTTTGACATTATATCCGCGGAGTATCAGCTCATCCTTAAGCTTGTAGGATATTTCCAGGTTTACATCCTTCTCCAGTACTCCGTTACCTTCGGCACCGCCGTCATATCCGCCATGTCCTGCATCCACTATGACAAGTCCCTTGCTGCCCGGGATAATATCCTTATATTTTAACGCCTTAAGGTCTATTTCTGTCTTCTCGCCGGTATCGGTTATCTCAAAGAAAGTATCCCCTGCACCAAGTCCCGGCCTCGACGAATTATCCACCAGCCATACTTCGTGGTACTCGCCCACATAATCCTTATATGTGATAGCTTCCACATGCTCGGCATACTTCTTTTTGATAAAACTGACGAGCAGCAATATTATAATAAGAAGAAGTATCGCGCAAACGCCAAAAAAGGACAGCACAACAAGAGCCCTCTTCCTTTTTCTTTTCCGGATAAAGGCCTGTTTTCTTCTGTCCCTGTCATTTTGTTCATATAATACGTTATTATATGTTGCACGACGTGACATAAGGATACTCCTTCACGAATTTCCAAACATCTGTATCTACACCGAGTTTCCCCGTATGATATCCTAATCTTATGGTGAAGCTCCCATCATCGGATTTTGTGAGACCTAGCACCTTAATATGCGGATCATCCTTCTTTAGAGCATCGAGGAATTCATCCATATGCTCATCCCCGTCTCTTATAACTACTTTACATTCGGCAGCCTGACGCCCTTCAAAATTATCCATATAATTGTAAAGGGTATACTGCATCATGATCATTATAACAGTGGCTGCAAAAGCTACGATATACAGACCGTTGCCGAAGCACATACCTATACCTGACACAGCCCAGACACCTGCGGCTGTGGTAAGACCTTTTATGGCATGATTTTTGATAAATATCATACCCGCGCCCAAAAAACAGATACCGGTCACTATGTTGGCAGCTATACGCGAGGCATCAACCTGAACGCCCTCAAATCCCACTACGTCAAAATACGAATACTTTGAGCAGATACAAAAAAGTGTACTGGCCATAGCTGCAATGATATGCGTACGCATACCGGCCACTTTTTCCTTCTTCTTTCTCTCATATCCGATGATGGCACCGGCTAAGCAGGAAAGAACGATCCTAAGTACAAGTTCAAACTGAAAAGGTAAACCGAATATATCATCGAAAATATTCTGTCCGAACATATAAACCCCCTATAGTTATATATCCCATCCGAATTACCACATAATAATGCAATGATAAATATACTATAAATCCCCAAATCTGTCAAATTATAAAAAGAAGCTGTGGAACACAAGTTAAACCCCATGTTCCGCAGCTGTTTAGATTATAAGTATCACTTTGTTGCTTTTACATTTATCTTTGATGAAAGTCCCTTTGCTGCAAAAAGCTCGGCATAAGCTGACTTCATAGTTTTGGCTGCATATACCTTACATTTAGAAGGTATCGACTTAAATACGCCCTTTGTAACAGTCTTGTCTGTTAACAATGTAGTACGTATCACCAGCTTCTTTAACTTACTGCAGCCTGTAAATGCACCCTTCTTTATGTACTTAACACCTTCAGGTATGGTGAGTGAAGTAAGCGCCTTACAATTCTTAAATGCACTCTG
>CACYIR010000068.1 GCA_902774525.1 uncultured Lachnospiraceae bacterium | reverse complement strand
CCGGACAGAGAAGGACATATGATCGTCATGAACAATATCGGAGAGATCAGCTGCTATAAAAACGGTGAACGTGTAGCGGAGCTTTCATTTAGCGACATCTCAGCAAAAGGTATTAAACATGACAATGACGATAATATCTATATCGGTACGGGTGCTGAACAAATAGTTGTATTCAGGTTTACAGACGGCAGCTTTAAGTATATAAAGTCCATTTCCGTTCCGGGAATGAAAACTATAAGGGATTTTTATTTCGAAGACAACGATATAACTTTTATTTCCGCAGATAACGGGATAGGGTATATCGACAAAAACGAACATCTTACGATGATCGAGACCGGCGTTTTCAATAATTCCATAGACCACATATATAAGGATTATCAGGGCAATCTGTGGTTTACGTCATCCAGATGCGGTCTGTTGTGTCTGGGAAGGTCATGCTTTACCGATGTGTTTAAGCTCTGCAATGAGAAAACTACAGTCTGCAATTCGATAGAATCATGGAACGGATATATTTATGTGGCGACCAATGACGGTCTGAAGATCCTGGATGTCGATGAAGGGGAAAGTATTAAAAATGATGTGACGGAGGAACTGGCCGGTACCAGGATAAGATGCCTTGATACCGGTATGAACGGGAACCTTCTTTTAGCTACCTATGACAAGGGTCTTATGGAGCTGACTCCGGACGGAAAGCTTAACGAATACGTGAGTCCTGAGACAACATCCAAGATGATCAGGGTGGTAAAGGTGCTTTCAGACGGCACAGTGATTTCTTCGAGCGATATCGGAATGGTATTTATGAAGGATCATAAGGTGACGGGAACGCTTAAGCTCGGAACCGATCTTGCCGGCGGTACGGTACTGAATATTTTGGAAACCGGGGATGGCAGGATACTGTGCGGAACCGACGGAGACGGTATCGCAGTCATAAAAAATGCCCGGCTTGAAAGGTATATCACATGTGAGGACGGACTTCCTTCGGGTGTGATCTTAAGAGTAGTAAAGGATCCGGAAGCAGACGGGTATTTCGTTATGACCGGAAGCGGCATGTGCTATATGGACAGCTCGTTTAAGATCTCGGAAATAAGAATGCCGTATTATAACAATTTCGATATAGCACTTAATAGGACAGGTGAGATATTTGTTTTAGGCGGAGCCGGCATATATATAAGCGAATATGATACCCTGCTTGAGACAGGCAGGATGGACAATTATATGCTTCTTGATACTAAAGCCGGCCTTCCCGGCAGTATCACCAGTAATGCATGGAATTATAAAACAGATGACGAGCATTTATTTATCTGCGGTACCAGCGGTATATATATGCTTGACCTCAACAATTATGAGATGAATGTTGAGGAGTTTAAGACCAAGATAACATCAGTAACCTTAGACGGTGTGTATAATGATGTCACTCAGGTCGGCACTATTTTTATACCTAAGGATACCGATCGTATCGAACTCAATCTCGAGATCAATAACTATACTTCATCCGACCCGTATGTAAGCTATTTCCTAAGCGGTGTGGATGCCAGCAAAAATATTGTGCTGTCCAGCAAGCTTGGCAGCGTAACCTACTACGACATACCATACGGAAATCATGATTTTGTTATAAGCGTATTGGACGAACGGGGCAGGGAATTATCCAAACAGACATATGTTTTCTCAAAAGAAAAAGAATTGTTTGAAACTGTAGGATTCCTGCTGTATTTTACCCTGATGGTGTTTACTTTTATCGTATTTATCGTAATCTCCATCGTGCAGGGAGCTTTGTGGTCGCAGAGAAGAAAAGAGACCGGCAGGCATGAGCTTGTCGTTTCACAGCTCGAACGCGAAAAAACCGAAGCGCTGGAGCGTGCACTGCATATGGAGGAAAATGCAAACAGGACCAAATCGGAATTCTTAGCCAATATGTCCAATGAGATAAAGAACCCCATAAATGCCATCATCGGAATGGATACGATGATAATAAGGGAATCTAATGAAGAGCATATAAAGAAATATGCCATCGACATTGATACGGCAGGCAAGAAACTGATCAATCTTATAAACAATATCCATGAGCTTTCACAGCATGACAGGATAGAAGAGTTTGAACCGGATAAGGCCGGCGAGACACAGCCTGAAGAAAGAAATACGGTGATCTCTCAAAAGGAAAGATATCATGCTCCGGGAGCCAAAATACTCATCATAGATGAAAACGAGATGAACATCACCGTTACCAGAAATCTTTTAAAGAGGATAGAGGTTCAGACCGATGTGGCACATAGCGGTGATGAAGCGGAACAGCTTGCTCATAAAACACCATATGATATCATCCTGATCGATTCCAAGATGCCGGGCTCGACCGCGGATGATACCATGAACAATATAAAGACCCTCTGTCCGCTCAATGCCGAAACTCCGATAGTTGTACTTACTACTCATGTAGTAAAAGGTGCCCGTGAAGAATACTTAAACCTCGGTTATACGAATTATCTTGCAAAACCTCTTGACGGGACCAGGCTTGAAGCCATGATCGAGAGTTATCTCCCCGATGACAAGATAGTTATGGTCTATGATGAAAATGACCAAACTTCAAAAGAACGGGAAGAAGAGAACCTGCTGCATAAGATATCCATGATAGAAGGAATGGATATAGAAAAAGGTATAGATATTTCGGGAGGCGAAGATTCCTATATTGCCATATGCCGCAGCTTCTACAGATCGGCCAAAAAGGCGATGGAAATGATAAGATCGGATCTGGACAAGGGGGATTTTGATAACTTCACGGTAATGATCAGTGACCTTAAAAACTCTGCCCGCCTCATAGGAGCTTCGGAGTTTGCTAAGTATGTATCCTCTTTGGAGGCAGCCGGCAGGGAAGGAAACATAAAGAAGATAAAGAGAGAGGAAGGGGAACTTCTCAAACGGTACAACAATCTTTATGAATGCTTTGATAAGATTTTCGGAGCATAATCGATATTACGTCATATAACATATTATTGACAATCCTGCTTAATAGTATAAAATTGTATCCGGATATGCTAAGTATATCCATTCATAATGATTATCGGAGGACAGTAAAATGGCAGATTTTAGTGAAATGACGATCGCGAACATGTACGATTTATCGCAGACAATAGCGGCAGAGCTTTTTGAAGGGAAAACCTACCCTTGGGAAGTATTACCCGAGATAGGTGATTTTATCAAAAAGTTAGGTCCCACACTCGACCCTGAGGAGTATGAGAAAAAGGGTGAGGATATCTGGATAGCTAAGTCAGCGACGGTAGCACCTACCGCAAGTATCACAGGTCCCTGCATCATAGGAAAAAATACCGAAGTAAGACAGTGTGCATTTGTCCGCGGCAAGGCCATAGTAGGTGAAGGATGTGTAGTGGGTAACTCTACAGAGCTTAAGAATGTAGTTCTTTTCAATAAAGTACAGGTACCTCATTATAACTATGTCGGCGACTCGGTATTCGGCTTCAAGTCACATACCGGAGCAGGAGCGGTAACATCTAATGTTAAGCAGGATAAGACTTTAGTCACGGTAAACTATAAAGGGACCAAAGTTGAGACAGGCTTAAAGAAGTTCGGTGCTATGCTGGCAGATAATGTAGAAGTAGGCTGCAACTCCGTGCTTAACCCCGGTACTGTAGTCGGAAAGCATTCAAATGTATACCCCCTTTCCATGGTAAGAGGTTTTGTACCCGCAGATTCTATCTTTAAGACCGGCGGTGTAGTTGTAGCTAAGAGGGAAGACATCTGATATCCTGTCCTCCTGGACTAAAGACAGTCATCCTGCACTATAGACTGTCATCTTGAACGAAGTAAGGAATCTTTTTCAAAGAATTAAAGATGATGATACGTAAAATAATAAGGAGTATGATCATAATGGGTATATTGTCTATGATACTCGGAGGGTGCTCGGGAGTAAAGGGTACCGGCGGCAAGGGCTCAAAGGCGAAACCCAATGAAAGCGGTATAGCATCGTTTTATTACGGATATCACGGGATGCGCATAGGTTCTGACTTTACCGTGACATCTAAAGACGGTAAGACCGTATTTAACTTTGAGGACGGTGAGCATCAGGCATACGGTGAGATGGAATACGAGTGCGAGTCCGCGGTCATGGGGGACTTGGAGCAGCTTTATAAAGACTGTAAGGTCTGGGAATGGGACGGCTTTGATAAGGTGAATAAAAATGTCCTGGACGGTGACGGATTTTCGCTGACGATCAAGTTCAATGACGGAAGTGAGATGAGTGCTCACGGAAGCAATGCCTATCCTGAAGGGTACGGAGAGTTTGAGACTGGGCTTAATGAGGTGATGGTTCCGGTAAAGAAGGCCTGCCTTGATAAGTACCGCTCTGAAACAATAGCCAAGGGCATAAACGGAAACCTTAACGGCATATACGTTTATTTCCTTCAAAAAGGAACCTCCGGCAGCGATTCATATACCTTCCATATCTTTGATGAAAATATCCGTGAGAATAACCTCGATATAAAGTATACCTCTAAGAGCGGAGAGTATTTCCCTGTAGGAGAGCAGCACTATATGCTCACCTTCCCTCTAAAGGATATAGGGCTCGATGAAGTAAAGAAAATGATAGATGACTACGGGATACTTAACTGGTATGACTACGATGAGGCAGCGGAAGACTACAACAATGCCGAGTGGTTCCAGGTAAGCTTCAGTTTTGATGACGGTTTAAATATCTCAGCCTGCGGTACCAAGCACCCTGAGAACTATGATGAGTTTAGAAAAGCATTTCTTAGCTGGATGAAAGAAAAGGTAAATTTAGCAATACCTGTATCATAAAAGCAACTTTCCGGTTGTTTTTTCATATATGTTTTGTTATAATAATAAATTACTAAGGACCCCTGTGATACTTTCAAGTCTTAGTATCACAGGGCTTTTTTTAAGGGTTTTACAAAAACGTTTTAGGAGGGTATTTTATGGCAATGATGGAAAGACCCGCCGTGACTGTTATGGCGGATGGCGGAAAGTACTGGGAGCACGAATTTGAGAAGTTTTATCTGAAGGTATATGTACCTAAGACAGATATCGACGGTGAGGTAGTAAATTACAGCTTCAGAGCTCCTCTGTTACTTGTATTTGAGGAGAACAGGAAGTCCATGGAGGAGGCTGTAAAGTTCGCTAAGGAGAGCGGCCTTGCCGATATAGCTTCCGCGGTTGATTCAAGTGTGCTTTTCGTATATCCCACATGTGAGGGCGCATGGAAAAATGCGGACGAGAGCTTATATGTATCACTTATCGGCGAGATAAAGATGAATCCTTATTATAAGGACGGCATCATAGAGATCACGGATTTCTTTACCAGAGAGTTTAAGGGCTTCTTTGTAAAGGGAGCCATATTCAGGGCAGATATATACAGCTACGGTGCATCGGCCGATTATGTGGCTAAGAATCTGATAAAGACTCTGCAGGGCGAGTACTTATGGGGTCCCGGTGAGATCACTCCGGCATGTCTCTCCATGGAAGGCTTAAGCGTTACACCTGATGTGGAGCGTAAGGATATAGGAATATTGAGCGTAGGCAACAGCGCAGAGATCAATGCTGCTTTTGACGGCTGCCAGAATCTCCTCTTAAAGGACAGTGCTGACTACAAGGCTGATTTTAAGGCATTTGTACGCCAGTTCAAGATGTGGTGCGGCAATATGGAGATCGAACCTGATTTTGAAGCACTTAACATGACAGAAGAAGCAGGCTTCACACTTGTTCAGACATCATCCGATAACAGGGGAAGATACAAGGATGCAAAGGAGCATAAGGTAGGCTATTTTGCATATTATAACAACGGCCTGTTTGACAACGGACCTGTTCCGCTTCTTATAGGCTTCCATGGCGGCGGAGACTCCACTATGTACTTAACATTCGTATCGGGCTGGTGGGAGATAGCTCACAGATACGGATTCCTCTATGTAGCTATAGAGAACCACCAGGATGTAACAGCTACAGAGGTTATCGAGGTATTAAACGACCTTAAGAAGAAGTATAAGATAGATGAGCACCGTATATACTGCTCAGGCTTTTCAATGGGCAGCGGCAAGACATGGGATATGTATCAGGAGTACCCTGAAGTATTCGCAGGCATGGCTCCCCAGTGTGCACTGTTCCCCGTAAGGAACAATCCGTTCGGAAAAGACTTGGGAGACAAGCTCAATACAACAGTACCCGTACCGCTTTTCTATGCAGGCGGAGAGAAGTCACACTTACCCGAGCTGCCTTTCCAGGCTGAGACAGGCTTAGAGAGGATACAGTATGCAGCCGAGACCAATAAGTTAAAGAAGAAGTTTGACCTTAATTATGCGGATAAGGATAACTGGGAGAACAAGATCTACGGTATCCCCGGTGACCGCGTAGAGGTAGTACATGACGACTCGCGTGACGCCAACCTCACCATCAATTACTATGACAGTGAGGACGGTGTATGCCGTACCGCATTCGCAAGTATCGATAACCAGGTGCATGAGTGCCGTCACCATACCAATGAGCAGGCTTGGAAATTCATATCACAGTTTACCAGGTAAAAGAAGGTGCTGTTTGAGGAACATTTATAATTATTTGTGACAGGAGGACTTTTATGAAACGGAAAGCTATGATAACATCTGTACTTATGGCGTTCTTATTTATCGTGCTGACTCTGCCCAAAGCCGTGTATGGTGCTGATGCGCCTGCGCTGGGACCGTTAAAAGCAGGTGAATACATGGAGCATATAGAGGGATACGAATTCCCCTTATGCAGCACCAAGGATTACGAGATCGAATATGACAGATTTATACTAAAGGTCGAAGCCGGTGTATATATCGATGAATCATTTCCTGCCATCATTGACGAGATCATGGGTATCATCGAAGAAAAGACAAAACTAAGCTTTATGCCCAAATCTTCACCTGTCAATTATGAAGGCAAAAAACCGGTTATCGATATTGAAAAGCGCCATACATACGGTGAATACGGCGCTGCCATTGAATCGGCTTCACATATAGGAGTATCATTTTACGAGGACGAAGCTGTATCCGGACGGATTACAGACGATTTTAATACGATCATCCATGAACTGCTTCATGTTATACAGCTCAGAAACTTTGGTTATGTCGGAGATATCCTGACGGAAGGTTATGCTGAAAGCTATGCCGGAACGATAGAAACCCTTCTCCCGAAGAAGTACGCAGACCGTATCCGATACAGCGAGCGCCAAGACGAGAGAGTAAACATCGCCGCTTATGGCAAAAATGAATGCGGGCTTGATGTTGACTATGATATCAACTGGGTTACAGAAGACAATATTAAAAAATACTTTTTCCTTGAGCCCGGGCATAGCGGACATGAACCCAGCTACTGGATAGTTGAATACATTCGCGAGAAATACGGGGATGACGGTCTGAAAAAAGTCCTTGAGGCAGACAAAAAGGAATATTCAAAGAACAGCTTAGATATTGGCTATAAGATTCCAAACAAAACCGAGCTTGCTATTATCGAAAAAAATCTTTCAAAATCCTTTGTAAAGGATTTTTACAAGTGGTTTAAAGCCCAATTTAACGACGAATCTTATTTCGATTCAAAAATGGACTACACCGATACCAAACAGGTCAAAGGTCTTTTAAGCAGCATATGCAATTATGAAGGCAAATCAACACTTAAGACATTATACGATATCAAGTACAAGGACAGTCTCACTGTCGATTATACTGAAGCCTTTGCTTATTGTCAGCAAGTCCTCGGTCGTGAGATAAAAGGTATCGGCGGTATCTTTTACGGTACCGGTAAGCTTAGCTTTTATGACGCACATGACCGTCTGATATATGAGACAGGGGACAAAAACACTTCGTTTTATGATGTGATCTATGTTCCGCATGCCGTAAAGTATGTAATTACAGGATCCGGAACCAATGACTTCACCCACTCTGAGAGTATGGAAAAGGATGCATTCAGCGACGCATCCTATACTAACATCAATTCGGGTATAGGTGCCGCAAAAGATAACTCAACTTTATCGGGGAAGCCTGCATCTATAAAAGTCAAGAGTGAAAAGGCTTTGGCCTCGGCACTTAAGAAATGCAAGTCTACAGGCGGTACGATAACCATAACAAAATCATTTACCATCAATGATCCTCTGGTAATATATCCCGGAACAGAGGTTAAGATCAAGAAGGGCAAAAAGCTTACCTTAAAAGCACGTCTGACCATCCTCGGGACTCTGACAAACAGTGCCAAAGCAGTAAAGATGAGTGGAGGATGCATAGTAGTTAAGGATGCCTCATGGAAAAACGGAAGTACAACCTACAAGGTTTCTTCAAGCGATAAGACATCGGGCCGTTCCTCCGCTCTGATGATCAACGATAAAAATAAGGTTTTGGGAGGTTACGGTTCAAAGATAACCCTCGAAACTGACAAAAAAGATGCAAAGGATCTTCAAGCTTCGCTTCTCCTGGATAACTATGATACATTAAAGCTCAACGGCAAAAAGATATCTTCCGGCGGTTCAGGCGGTAAAAGCGGAAAAGATAGTGAGGGTAATGATACTTATACAGTTACATCAGCCGATGAATTTTATAATGTATTAAGTCGCTCAGTCGGGACAGGGATAAAGGTCACTGTTACCAAAAATATCACATTAAAGGATACCGACAAATATTATCCTGTTCCTGCCGGAGTTGAACTCATCATAAAATCAGGTGTCACGCTTACACTAAATAAAGACATAAGTCTTGATATTTCGGGAAGCCTTACCGGTGACGCCGGTAGTCTTATACTGAAAAGCGGATCCTGGATGTGGATGAATGAAAACGCAGTTGTAACACTCGGTGATGTAACATATAAGACCAAGGTACGTGATGAGTTCTATAATGAAAACAGAAATTGCGCCTGCGGCTTCAGATTCGACCCTGTGAGTGGCAGCAATAGTAAATACTATGTATATTATGGACTGTATAATCGTCTTTATCTGCTCCGAGCGGTCACAAGGCAAGTGAATACATCAACATCTTGACTGCTGATTTAAGAGAAGGGGCTATGATATACTTCAATAAGAAGAAGATATCCTAACATGCAATGCTTTTTTATCGGTCAATTTTAAACTAATGGACACCGTTCCGGATTTAAAGTATACTTAATCCGGAACGGATTTTTTTATATATGCAACCAACCGGTATATAATATCGCTATTAAGAGTGAAGGCCTTAAAAAACGGAGGAAAACTTTGTGGATGATAATGAAATTGTAGAGCTCTACTTATCCCGCAATGAAGAAGCTATAGCCAGAACCAAAGAAAAATATGGGGAAAGGCTTAAGATTATTGCTAATAATATCCTGAATGATATAGAGACCGCCAAGGAATGTGAGAATGACATGTATCTAAAGGCATGGAATCTGATACCGCCAAATGAACCCAGGAAGTATCTGTTCGCATTTTTAGGGAAGATAATAAGACATTTAGCTATAGACGTATTAAGGAAAAACAGCAGGCAGAAAAGAGATGCTGTGGTAACCGAACTTACTTTAGAAATGGCTGAATGTATCCCGATGCAGAACGGTACCGAGCAGGAGTTTGAGGCTAACTTTCTGGCAGGACTTATAGATAAGTTTTTGGAAGGATACCCTAAAGAGCAGCAGAACGTATTTGTCAGAAGGTATTGGTATTTTGATCCGATATCTGAGATATGTGAAAGGTACGGGCTGTCTCAGAGTAAGGTTAAATCCATATTGTTCAGGATGCGGGAAAAACTGAAGAGCTACTTGGAAAAGGAGGGTTTCACAGTATGACAGAACTGGATCTGTTAGATGCGATAGGAAGTATAGACAAAAAGTATGTTGAGGATGCTGATGACGTAGCGGAAGGTACGCGAAGAGAAACTGTTCCGGAACAATCTAAGGAAACAGTAAAACATGAGTATGAAAGCACTGGGAAGCCTGTAAAGAAAAAGATGATCACTAAGTGGCTGCCTCTCGTAGCATGCTTAGGTGTAGTGGCGGCATTGGGAATTATATTGGCAGTGCATTTTACGGGAGATAAAGAAGGGACTAATGAAAAGATGGCTCAAATGGCATCAGAAACCGACAAAGTTACCGACTCTAAGGAGACAGAATCAGGGGACGGTATGCTTGGGTATTCCGAAAAATATGACCGCCAAGGCATGGATGCATACATTGAGGATGGTACTGACACAAGAGTAACACCTGCACCGGACATGCAGTTTATAGATCAGGGTCTGAGAATCCCGGCTTTATCGGTCCCTGAGCCTAAAGAATGGGCTATGTATGATATGATAGGCACTTTGGTGTATAATGGCAGTATATATACTCAGAGCGAAAATCAATATATGGATCTGGAAGCTGAGCAGAGAGAAAACTTGCTGGGAGATTATCTCGGGCATGCAACTATGTCTTTAGATGAATGGTCTTCTTTTGAAGAATACGATAAAGAATTTGCCTCTACATATGAAGGTGACGTATATTCGGTAAAAGGTTACGATCCTGATTTCAGGGTATGTATACGCCATGAAGAAGAGTATGACGGCGAAAAACATCTGTTTCTGTTTTTCCTCGAAAGACTTAATGACATAACGATTAACACCGGTTATGACGTATTTGAAGCAAGACTTAAAGTCAGGGAAAAGTTTGCCGGCTATAAATGGGAAAGCCATGATGACTGGAATTATGCCCGCAATATATATCATGATCTGGAGCTTGATGAAGAGGACTGGGGCCG
>CACYIR010000067.1 GCA_902774525.1 uncultured Lachnospiraceae bacterium | reverse complement strand
GAAACCCCGTATTCTGATTTATACTATATTCTATTATATTATTTATAACTTATATATTCTAACTACTTCAGCTTCAAGTCCGTCTTTGGCACATACAGTCTTATGCAGTACGGGAGCACTGATGATGTCCCTGATCGCCTCGGGTATCTCTACGCCGGAGAGCTTGTGAAGCTCGTCAAACAGCTCGAAGTCATCCTTTTTATCATACTCAGGCGATATGGAGTTGAGTACGGCTCTCGAGAACTTGTAAGGGCTGGCTGTGGATGCTATGACTGTGCAGGTATCATCGCCTGTTTTAGCTTTATACTTGTTATATACTGCAGCAGCTACGGCTGTATGAGTATCTATGATATAGCCTTCCTTTTTGTAAAGGTCTGCTATAGCCTGTGACATCTCGGCATCTTCAGCATATCCGCCTACGAACAGGCCGAGCTTTTCCTTCATTTCCTTTGTCAGCTTGTACTTTCCTTTTTCCTTAAGGTCCTTCATAAAGGCTGCGGTCTTGTCTCCCGCTATCTCATATATCAGTCTCTCAAGGTTGCTTGAGATAAGGATATCCATGCTGGGCGAGGATGTAAGGAAGAACTCACGGTTCTTGTCATATACGCCGGTCTCGAAGAAGTCAGTCAGTACCTTGTTCCTGTTGGATGCGCATATGAGCTTGTTGACCGGCACGCCCATCTTGTAAGCGTAGTATGCTGCAAGGATGTTTCCGAAGTTGCCGGTAGGTACTACGAAGTTGATCTGCTTAGGGTATAAGCGGCTGAATGCATATACATAGTATGCTACCTGAGGTATCAGACGTCCTATATTGATGGAGTTGGCCGATGAGAAACGATAGCCCTTGGCTTTCATCTTCTCTGCCAGCTTCTTGTCTGTAAATATAGCCTTTACCGCTGACTGGGCATCATCGAAGTTGCCTTCTATACCTATTACATTTACATTCTTGCCCTTCTGGGTCACCATCTGCTTTTCCTGTACACGGCTTACACCATGCTTGGGATAAAATACCACGATGCTGGTACCGGGTACGTCGGCAAATCCTGCGAGTGCCGCTTTTCCGGTATCACCGGAAGTTGCGGTAAGGATAACTATCTCTTCCTTAGCTCCGCACTTTTTAGCCGAAGTGGTCATAAGGTAAGGCAGTATCGAGAGTGCCATATCCTTAAATGCTATGGTCCTGCCATGGAAAAGCTCTAAGTAGTAAGCTCCGTCAGCCTCTACAAGTTTGGTGATCTCCTCGGTATCAAACTTGTCCGTATTATATGCGCCCTTTATACATGCCATAAGCTCTTCTTCTGTAAAGTCTGTAAAGAACAGCTTCATGACTTCATATGCCACATGTGCATAATCCATCCTGGCTAAAGCTTCGAAGCTCACTTTAAGCTTCGGGATCTCGTCCGGTACGTACAATCCGCCGTCCGGTGCTATACCGTTAAGGATGGCCTCGCTTGCAGTGGCGGTAATGTCCTTGTTTCTCGTGCTATGGTATGTTATCTTCATATGGAACCTCACTTATTACGTTAATCCACCTCATCCGTCACCTGGCGGTGACACCTTCCCCTCGAGGGGAAGACCGGATCGGTTCATGTCCTACATACTACCACGAGGGCATGAAAAATGCAATAAAAACTTGAAAAAGCTCCGGCCTGTAAATATACAGTCCGGAGCTCTTTCTAAAACTATATTTATATTTTTTAAGGTCAGAAATAATATCAATCCTTGAAGAACTCGTGGCATCCGTACTTGCATACGAATGTAAGCGAGTCAAACCATGATGCGGTGGATGCCGCAGTGGCGGATCTCATGAAGAAATAAAGTGCTCCGTCCGAATAATCCTCACCGGATAAGCAGCGGTCAACCGCTTCTTTGGTCACATCATCAACGACCACTCTGTAGTAAGCGCCGTTTGAGATAGGTGAGAACTGCTTCTTCTCAAATACTACGCCTTCGATATCGTTCGGGAATTCCTTCTGGTAATTTACACGGTTGAGGATTACGTTGGCTACGAGGATCCTGCCGTATACGTCCTGATCTCCTGCCTCAGCCTGTACAATCCTGCAGAGTATCTCGTACTCTTTCTCGGTTACCTTCTTGGTGAACTTCTCATTGTACTTGTTCTTAAGTATTCCGGAAGCATTTCCGTCACCGTATGCGGAACTGGTTGAGGTGTAAGTTCTCTTAATTGTCTTTTTCTTTTTGTCGGCGTCACGCTTAACGAGTGCGTCGGTACGTGAGCTCTTCTCAGCTACGATATCACCTGTCTGATACTTAAGCATCAGCATCGAAAGACCTTTGCAGTGCTTCTTTACCGCTGATTCTATAAGTTCATCGGTGAGCTCTTCGGTTTCAGGTTTTTCGTCGGGCTGCTGTTCTGTTTCGTATACAACCTCGACATTTTCATTTTCATTATCATCTTCTGCAGCCTTCACAGCCTTAAAAGGTGTAAACACGGTGCCTGCCAGTATGGCGCATGCAAGCAGAAGAACGATACTTCTCTTTATTTTAGCCATATTAACTACCCCATTTCTCTGCCGGTTTTTTACCGGAGCAAGGGATAGTATACTACTATGTTATCATTTTTGCAAGCATTTTTTACGAAATTATTACATTTTCATCAGATATTTCTTAAAACTTTTAGAGAATTCAAGGGTTTCGTAGATGTTAATATATTCTCTTTTAGACACTCCATCCATGAAATTCCGGGTCCATTTTCGATAATTTTTGATGTTTTTTTGATTTTCAGGGTCATTTTTTTCATTTTTGACCCCACTTTTTTGTTTTTTGTCCAAAATCGGAGTGTCAGTGTCTTCCCGCATGTTTATTCTACGCTTGTCGTCCGCAGGCGCTTTTCTGATATTTTTCTCATCAGCATAATTTGTATCTCTCCGATCCGGTTTTCCCAACATCTTGTTTTCTACATTTGTAGAGTCCCGGTTTTCCCCAATGGAATTCTGACGCCTTCTTACCGCCTCTTCGAGGCTGTCGGCTGCTTTATTATATGCTATGGCTGCCACAGTCTCATCCGTGTATGTACCCACCTTGAGGCTCCCCACAAAATGGATTTTTACATCATATGTTTTCCTGCCGCCGGCCTCTTTTGCATATACTCCCCTGAATCTGTTGACCACTACCAGGTTCCCGTATCTGAAATCTGTCTCGTCCCCGTTTTTAAAATAATAATCCCTGTTCTTTACAGAGAAACTCTTAACCCCGTAACGGGCAAGCAGACTGCACTGCATCCCGTAGTCACTGTAAAACAAGTGCCCGCCCCTTTTCTGTATGCGGTGCTTGCCGTAGAAAAACATCTCATCGGCATCAAACTTAAGCTCCGTGTTCCTGTCCGGGAAGTATATAAAATATTTTCCGTACAGATATATGGGATTGTTGCTGTAAAGACCTGTTTTTCTGAGGTTGATGAGCATGATCCACTTATCGAATCCTAGTTTGTCTCCATTCTGTCCTTCCCCTATTTGTTCCGCCTTGGTCAGTCCTGTCCCGGATTTTCCCAACGCGCTCTTTGCCCTGCTGCTTTTACCGGTTACTACCCTCTCATAATCCTCCGGCAGATACTCTTCACTCCCCTTAAGTATCCTTCCTGCCAGAGCATAAGCAGCCCCGGCAGCTTTTTCCGTACGGAAGCTGCCGAGGCTGATGTGTTTTTGTTTATATGTGACGGCTGCACGAAAGTACTTTGTACCGTCTTTCTTTTTTGCAGGATATACTCCGTTCGTCATGTGGTATCTCCTACCATGTATTTTTTAGAGCAGCACTATAAGCCGGGTTATGTAATAGATGGTCATCTATCTTGACTGTCCGTCACCGGACAGCTCCTCCGAAATGTTCCCATTCCGGAACGCGGCCTACCCGGAGACACGACGGGCCGCCGTATGGTCCCCTGTTTGGCCTTGCTTCAGGTGGGGTTTGCACAGCATTTTCCGTTACCGGAAAACCGGTGGTCTCTTACACCGCCATTCCACCCTTACCCGACATTAGTCGGGCGGTATAATTTCTGTTGCACTTTCCCGGGAGTCACCTCCGCCGGACGTTATCCGGCACCCTGCCCTTCGAAGCCCGGACTTTCCTCAGCTTTCGCCGCGACCATCCGTGCTGCTCTACTTACTGTTTTACCTAATGAATCAAGCCCGTTTTACGGGCGCAGATGAATTATCGGTAAAACGTATGCAAAGATCACTTAACGAATCAAGCCAACGTAAGTTGGCGCAGATGAGTTTAGTGAGCCACTGCTACTGTTTTACCTTGTTTTACATTAAACGGGGAATACGCTTCCGCCGATAAACTCTCTTACGATCGAGTTGTGCGGGATTCCCTCACTTGATATACCCAAGAAATATTTTAAGAACTTAAGTAACTTGTTTGCCTCTAAGTATTCGGGATCGTCTTCCTTGATACCGAACAGAAGAGGTTCAACATACTGCTTCAGTACTGCCAGCTCATATACAAGTGCTGAATTGAACATGCAGTCAGCCTGCTCCTGGAACGGGAAGATATTCTCTTCCTCGCCGCGGCGTACCGAATACCACATGGCTATCGTACCCTGGGCCGATGTGCCTCTGGTCCTTGCATCCCTCACGATACGGCGGATAAGACGCGTAGTCGTGGTAGGTATTCTGTTGTGCTCATCGATATTGAGCTGTGTAAGCGCACTGATGTAAATCTTAAACTTGCTCTCTTTAGGAAGCGAATATGACAGGGCGTCGTTCAGTCCGTGTATACCCTCAAGTACCAGGATATCACCATCCTCAAGCTTTAAGGTATTGCCCTTGTACTCGCGTCTTCCTATCTTAAAGTTAAATGTAGGCATCTGCACGGTCTCGCCTTTAAGCAGTGCCAGCATGTCCTTGTTAAAGCCTTCGACATCTATTGCCTCTAAGCACTCAAAGTTATAATTGCCGTTCTCGTCCTTAGGAGTATCCTCACGGTTTTTGAAATAATTATCAAGTGCCACGGGATGAGGTCTCAAACCTAAAGTACGCAGCTGTATGGAAAGTCTGTGCGAAAAACTTGTCTTTCCCGAAGAAGAAGGACCTGCTATCATGACGAATTTTACGCCGCCCCTTGACTTTATCTGCTCGGCGATATCGCCTATCCTCTTCTCCTGCAGAGCTTCCTGCACTAAGATCATGTCTTCGATATTTCCGTTACATATCTGCTCATTCAGGTCACCTACGCAGCCGAGTCCCATGATCCTGCCCCACTCGTTGGCTTCATGCTGTGTCTTAAACAGCAGAGGGCGATCATCATAGTCAGCCACCTTAGTCGTATCCGATGTATCCGGAAGCAGGAGAAGGAATCCCTCCTCATAAAGCTGAAGGTCAAATACCTTAAGTATGCCTGTAGATGCGGGCATATATCCGTAGAAGTAATCCTTGAACCCGTCGAGCTCATAGTAGTTGGTCGAAGAAGCGCTTCTGTACTTAAAAAGCTCTACCTTGTCGTTCATCCCTAAGTCTTTAAACATCTTTACAGCTTCAGCCGTAGGGATCGACTTCTTTATAATAGGAAGATTTCTGTCAACAAGATCCTGCATCTCGCGCTTAACTTTAGCAAGCAGCTCATTGGACAGCGGCTCTTTTCCCTCATAATCACAGTAGATTGCCTTACCCAATGTATGCTCCACCGAGATCCTTTTGATCTTTTCCCTGCCGAGTACTCCGTAAAACGCACGCAGCATCAGGAAAATAGCGCCTCTCACATATGTATCGTTTCCGACGGAATCCTTGGTGGTCACAAATTCGACCTTTACTCCGTCCTGTATCTTCTTGTGAAGCTCACAAAGCTTTCCGTTCACCATCACAAGGATGATGTCACCGTCCACTTTTTCCTTGTAATCTTCAGCTATCTCAGCATATGTCGAGCCCTGCTCATACTCTACAGTTACCCCAAATACATTAACCTTACAATCAGCCATCCTTCTCTCCTTGTATATGTTATTGTACTACTTTGTCATCCTTAAGGTCCAAACCCGAAGGATCTTAAATATCATAGAAGCTTAAAGCCACCCGAATGAGTTTCTTTTCCCTCTCGAAGAAACCTTTTCGTTCTGCACTGTCTCCGGAACCTTCCGCCGATATCCGGTTAAGGATCCTTTCATTCTTCTCTTTTAATATAAGAAGAACTTCGTGCAATATCTCATTTTTGTTCTTTAACAGATACTCTCCGTATTCATCGTAAACGGACTGCAGGATATCACTGTCAGTATCCGAAACCTCTGATAATTCCAATGTGGCATCCGTCCCGTTTACCACCTTCATCGATGTGTAAAACTTCCCCAGTTCGCTGCACATCTTTTCTTCAGTGATGATAAATCCGTGTTCCCTTAGGAACCTTCTGACGAGCCCCAAGTCCGACTGCGGCTGGAGTATCAGCTCCTTTGCAGCCTTCGCTTTATCCAGGCCCCTCTCAAGTATCTGTACGGTAAGTGTCCCGCCCATACCGGCTATGATGATCGTATCGGTCTCTCCTGCCTCTAAAGCTTCGAGTCCGTCCGAAAGCCTGGTCTCTATCTTTTCTCCTAAGCCGTACAGCCTGATATTGGCTTCGGCATGGGAAAGCGGACCGGGTCTTACGTCCATAGCCACTGCCCGCGGAACGCCTCCGTGTTTTACGAGCCATATACAGGTGTGGGCATGATCACAGCCCACATCTGCTACACTCGAACCTGCCGTCACCATCCCCGCCGACATGGCGAGACGCTCCGACAGTTTTATATTATCTCTGTGTTCCATATATTTCTTACTGCTCTAAGAAATCCCTGAGCTTTCTTGAACGGCTGGGATGTCTCAGCTTTCTTAAGGCCTTAGCCTCGATCTGTCTGATACGCTCACGTGTTACATCAAACACCTTGCCTACTTCCTCAAGAGTTCTTGCACGTCCGTCATCAAGACCGAATCTTAAGCGGAGTACTCTCTGCTCACGATCGGTAAGTGTACCGAGCACGTCTAACAACTGCTCCTTAAGGAGAGTATAAGCTGCTGCATCTGCAGGCATCGGAACGTTATCGTCCTGGATGAAATCACCAAGATGGCTGTCTTCCTCCTCACCGATAGGAGTCTCCAACGATACGGGCTCCTGTGAGATCTTCTGGATCTCTGCCACACGCTCAACAGGCATCTTCATCTCGCGGGCTACTTCCTCCTGGGTAGGTTCACGGCCTAATTCCTGGAGCAGTGTTCTCTGGGTACGCATCAGCCTGTTGATGGTCTCAACCATATGTACAGGGATCCTGATGGTACGTGCCTGATCGGCGATAGCTCTGGTGATGGCCTGTCTGATCCACCATGTAGCGTAGGTACTGAATTTGTAACCCTTGTTGTAATCAAACTTCTCCACAGCCTTGATCAGACCGAGGTTACCCTCCTGGATAAGATCAAGGAACTGCATTCCACGGCCGACATAACGCTTAGCTATGGAAACAACAAGTCTTAAGTTTGCCTCAGCCAGTCTCTTTTTCGCTGCCTCACCGGCATCGATCTTCTTCTGGCCTTCCTTCTTTAAAGAAGCAAGCTTCTTTGTAAGTTCTTCCTTTGCCTCAGGACTTTCGGGCTTACGCAGCTTTTTCTCTATCTCATGACAGCGCTGCTTGTAGGAATCTCCCTCCTCAATGACCTGGGCCAGATGGATTTCCTCATCCGCGCTTAAGAGCTGTACCTTACCTATTTCCTTAAGATACATTCTTACCGGGTCCTCGATGCTGACGCCTTCGGGAACTGAAAGGTCGATGTTCTCGATATCGATATCCTCTTCATCATCGCTGATAAGATCGATGTTGTCTAAGAGATCATCGTCCGATACCGTCTCACGTAAAACATCCACACCGTTGTTGTCCAGGAAGTCATAAATGTGATTGATCTGATCCTCATTCAGCTCCATATCGCTGAAGAAATCATTGACTTCCTGATACTCCAGGACATTTTTCTTCTTCTTTGCCATGCTCAGTAATTCTCTGAGCTTTTCCTGGAATTTCTGCTGTAACTGCTGGTCCATCTTTCGTGGCACTGCTGCTACAAGGTAATAGTCATCAGCTTTTTCCTAAGGTTTTCGAGGCTGTCTTCATTCATGAGCAACTCATTAAGTTTGGCTCCGTCTCCTATGCGCATCGCTTCCTCGACCTCACGGTCATATGCTGCTTTCTTTACGCCTGTAACGTAATCCGCAAATGCCATCCTCCTTTCGTCTTCGCTTGTCTCTTCAAAATCATCAGAGGTCATCAGTATGTCCGCCACCGTTTTCTGCTCATCTGCAGATTCAAATTTTTCTACTATTCTGGCGCCCACTGTCGCTCCGACTCTTTCATAATCATTTGTTAGATATTCGAATATGCGTCTTTCAACTTCCCCGGAAAAATCCTCTTTTTTAAGGATATCCTTTACTCCGAGGTACGCATTTTTATTGCATACGAGCATGTTGAGCAGGCTGTACTCGGCTTTTTTCTGTGCCGCTTCAGGCTTTATCTCACGTGTTGCCTTAGCCCTTTCTTTTTCACGCTCGTTGTTTTCTTTTACCTTTAATGCCGCTCCGATACGGTTGACCTCACGTTTTAATTCTGCGGGGTCTATATTGTACTTCTTGGCCGCTGCCTCTATGTGATTGTGGCGCGCCATCGGATCGTCTATGGCCGCTATCGTCTCGGCCAGTTTATGGTCAAACTGCGTTTTGGAGTCGGGATCCTCCATATCATGTGTTTCTTCAAGTATCCCTGCCTCAAAATCAAATCCGTTTACCGCAGTCTCTATCCTTTTTCTGTATTCGTCAGCACCTACCGCACAGATGAATTCATCCGGGTCCTTATAGGGCTTCATGTTCAGGACCTTTACCGACAGCCCGACATTTTTAAGTATCGGTATGGCACGCTGTGCCGCCTTTCGCCCCGCTCCGTCACTGTCATACGTGATGACGACGGAATCGGTATAACCGTTGATCTTTTTGGCCTGCCGCTCGGTAAGCGATGTCCCGAGAGATGCCACCGCATTATCAAATCCCGCCTGGTGGAGTGCTATGACATCCATATATCCTTCGGCGAGCAGGAAAAACTTTTCCTTGGTCTTCTTATGACATCCATATATCCTTCGGCGAGCAGGAAAAACTTTTCCTTGGTCTTCTTCGCCAGATGCAGTCCGTACAGATTCTCGCTCTTATTGAAAAGCTCGGTCTCCGGGGAATTCAGGTACTTCGGAGCATTCTCCGCCTTGCTCATGATACGGCCGCCGAATGCTATAACTCTGCCTCTCGGGTCCATGATCGGGAATATGACTCTGTCCCAGAACTTATCGTATGCACCTTTTTCATTTATCGTAAAAAGTCCGCTTGATACAAGCTCTTCATCCGAATAACCTTTTGACTTTATATACTTATAGAGTCCGTCCGAATATCTTCCTGCAAATCCCAGTCCGAAGCTGTTGATGGTCTCGTCCGAAAGCCCGCGGTTTTTGAGGTACTGCATGGCATTCCGGCCTTCATTGCTTCTGAGCATCCGATAGTAATATGTAGCCGCTTCCTTATTGATAGTGGCTATCCGCTCCTTCAGATTTCTTTTGGAATTATCGTAGCCGTCATTTGTTTTTTCGGGGAGCTTTATGCCCGCCCTGTCCGCCAAAAACTGGACAGCCTCAGGGAAGCTGATATTTTCCGTTCTCTCTATAAATCCGAATACGTTTCCGCTCACTCCGCAGCCGAAACATTTAAATATCTGCATATTCCGGTTTACGGAAAACGATCCCGTTTTTTCATTATGAAAAGGACAAAGTCCCACATAATTTGCGCCGCGGCGTTTGAGCTGTACATAAGTGGATACGATATCCACAATGTCATTCGAAGAGCGCACCTGTTCTATCGTATCATCATCCTAATACATACGCGCTCTCCTTTCTTTTATTTCCACCTCATCAGTCAGCTGCGCTGACAGCTTCCCCTCAAGGGGAAGCCTGTCTATACCATGCTAAGCCTTCCCCTTGAGGGGAAGGTGCCCCGTAGGGGCGGATGAGGTGTCAGTACACCTGCCACCCGGTGGGTACCATCAGTTCATTGTACTTTGATACCGCGTACCTGTCGGTCATGCAGGCTATATAATCCGCTACCGCTCTTTCCTTACCTTCGGGAGCATTTCTGTGCTCCTCGGGCAACAGGTCAAAATGCTCTAAGTAATACTCATACATATCTATGAGCATCTTTTCTGCCTTCTTTTCCTGATTCTTTGCCACGGGATTCGTGTATACGTTCTCAAACATGAACTTTCTTAAATCCTGCATGGCTTTATATACTTCGTCCGACATTATTATGTCATTCTTGTTTTCACTGTTCGATACAATATCGTGTATCAGAGTGTTCAACCTCTGGCTTAAGGAGTTGCCCAATATATCCGTGTACTCCTTCGGGATATCGCTCTCTTCTATGATATGACCGCGCGTAGCGTCGTCGATATCGTGATTTACATATGCTATCTTATCGGAAAGCCTTACTATCTTGCCCTCCAGGGTTCCCGGCTTACCTTCTGTCTGATGGTTTACGATGCCGTCCTTTACCTCCCAGGAAAGGTTCATGGTCTTTCCGTTTTTCTTTTCGATAAATTCAACCACACGGATACTCTGGAGATGATGCTCGAAGCCTCCGGGGCACACGCTGTTAAGTGCTCTCTCACCGGCATGTCCGAACGGTGTATGTCCGAGGTCATGTCCTAACGCTATAGCCTCTGTCAGGTCATCGTTAAGTCTCAGCGCTTTAGCGATGGTGCGGGCTATCTGCGCCACCTCTAGGGTATGTGTCATACGTGTCCTGTAATGGTCACCCATGGGAGTCAAAAATACCTGCGTCTTACCGTTAAGGCGCCTAAACGCTTTGGAGTGGATGATCCTGTCCCTGTCCCGCTGGAAACAGGTACGGATGTCGCACTGCGGCTCTTCGATGCTGCGGCCTTTCGATTCGTCGCTGAATGCCGCAAACGGACTTAAGATAAGATGTTCTCGTACTTCCTGAAGTTCTCTAATGGTCTTTTCCATCGGTACCTCCTAAAAAGCTCCCATCACCTGCGAGAGAATTCGCATCCACAATAATTTTGACGATATAAGTTATATTCATGCGATAACTCGATCGATCTCTGGTATCCGCCGTTTTTCTTAAAATCCGACGGAAGATATTTTACGCCGTATTCTGCGGCAAGCTTCTGCCCTAAGCGGTTCAACACCTGGGCATCCTTTAAAGGACTTATGGTAAGTGTGGTGGTAAAGTAATCATACCCGCCCTTTGCCGCTTCTTCGGCGGTCTTACGCAGTCTCAGCTCATAGCAGAGGATGCAGCGCTTTCCGCACTCGGGCTCCTGTTCGAGCCCCGCTGCTATTTTATAAAATGAATCGGGATTGTAATCACCTTCCAAGAACTTCGCCTTATGTTCCATCGGCATTTCTTCTATCAACCGCTGAAGTTCTCCCACACGGTGCCGGTACTCGGCTTCATCCGTTATGTTGGGGTTATAGTAAAAGGCAGTTATATCGGAATATTTGCTTAAATATTCCATGCAGTAGCTGGCACAAGGCGCGCAACAACAATGCAAAAGTATGGTCGGGCATACTTTTAGCTCCGACCATTCTTTAATCTCCTTTT
Organism: uncultured Lachnospiraceae bacterium; assembly: GCA_902774525.1. GTDB lineage: Bacteria > Bacillota > Clostridia > Lachnospirales > Lachnospiraceae > RUG11977. The sequence goes on along the minus strand of CACYIR010000067.1, from coordinate 2,834 downwards.
CTAATTCTTTTTGGTAATTAATCTTGTTTTCCAAGGATATCCCACTTTTCTGTCATTCTGCAAGGATCTCATCCAGTGCTTCATACAGTTTTTTCATCTGTGCATCGGTGCCGACAGTCACGCGCAGGTAATTCCCGATACGCGGCTTATCCCAATGACGGACGAAAATCCCTCTATTCTTTAAATCGGCAAAAATGCTTGAAGCCTTAACCCTTTTATGAGAAATAAATAAGAAATTTGTTCTGGAGTCTAAAACTGTGAAATCACGTTTGGTCAGTTCCTTCACTGCCTTCTCACGTGTCTTTACTATCTTGGCGATGGTAGCCTTATAGTATTCCTCGTCATCTATGGCAGCTACGCCCATCTCTACAGCGGGGTAGTTCATGGTGTAGGAGTTGATGGAGAACTTAACATCGTTCATCGCCTGAATGATCTTATCCGATGCAAAAGCATATCCGATCCTCATGCCGGCCATGGAACGTGACTTTGAAAATGTCTGTACCACCATGAGGTTCTCATACTTTTTAAGAAGCGGAACGGCACTCTCGCCGCCGAAGTCCACATATGCCTCGTCCACTATCACTACGCTGTCGGGGTTGTTTTTTATGATGAACTCGACATCCGCTAAAGGCAGATTGATGGATGTAGGCGCATTGGGATTGGCTATCACGATGCCGCCGTTTTCCTGAAGGTAGTCCTCTTTTATGATCTTAAAGTTGTCATCTAAGGGAACAGTCTTATAAGGTATCTTATAGAGTTCTGCCCACACATCATAGAAGGAATATGTTACATCCGGGAAAAGTATCGGCTTATCGGAATTAAAGCAGGCGATGAATGCTGTAGCCAGTACGTCATCGGAACCTACACCTACAAAGGTGTTTTTCTCAGGTACGCCGTAATATTTTGCAATAGCTCTTGAAAGCTTTCCCGCATCTGTGGGCGGATAGAGACGCATCTTGTCGTCTCTTAAGTTGCATGCGATCTCCTCTGCTCCGGGTGCTGCCGGATAGGGGTTCTCGTTTGTATTCAGTTTTATTACCTTGCTTACATCCTTAGGCTGCTCGCCCGGGATATAAGGGGCTATTTTACGTAAGTTATTTTCAAATCCCATATTATTTATATTCCTCAGCGAGCTTTTTGAACTCAGGCAGCGCTCTCTTGATCATGTCATAGTCAACGCAGTAAGCTATTCTTACATACCCTGCACAGCCGAATGTTGAGCCGGGTACGATGAGGAGACGGTGCTCCTTAGCCTTTGCCACGAATGCCTTGTCATCTGCCTCCAAAGCTTTTACGAACAGATAGAATGCACCCTCGGGCTTTACACATTCATAACCGTACTCAAGTAAAGCATTGTACAGAAGCTCTCTGTTTCTGTTGTATATCTCAACGTCCACCTTCGCATCCAGGCACTTTGATACAAAGAGCTGTGCGAGTGAAGGAGCGTTTACAAATCCTAAGATACGTGTGGCTACGCCTGCTGCCGAGATGATGTTCTCGGAATCATCAGCCTCATCCGGGATTACCAGGTATCCGATACGGTCGCCGGGAAGTGAAAGAGACTTGCTGAATGAGTAGCCTACTATTGTGTTCTTGTAATACTTTGTGATATAAGGTACCTCTACGCCGTCGAATGCGAGCTCTCTGTAAGGCTCATCCGAAAGGATGTAGATGGGTGCACCGAATTCTGCCTGCTTTTTCTCTAAGATTGCGGCGATGTTCTTTATGGTAGCCTCCGAATATACAACACCTGTGGGGTTGTTGGGGGAGTTAACGATAACGATCCTGGTATTTGCGGTGAGCTTTGCCTCGAACTCGTCGAGCTTAGGCTGGAAGCTTGAAGTATCGGGTGATATTTCAACTATCTTCGCATCAAAGTTCGATGCATAGCTTCTGTACTCTCCGAAGTAAGGTGAGAATACTACTACCTCGTCACCGGGGTTAAGCAGTGACTTCATGATAACGTTCATGCCGCCTGCCGCACCTACTGTCATAACGATATTGCGTACTGCAAATTTGGTACCGAATCTCTTATTTATATTCTCAGCGATCTTAGCTCTTACCTCTTCATATCCGGGGTTAAGCATGTATCCGTGGACATAATTAGGTTTGTAGTTCTCGATGACTTCCGCGATAGCCTTCTTTACTTCTGTGGGAGGCTCTACAGAAGGGTTACCGAGTGAGAAATCATATACGTTCTCAGCACCGTACTTTTCAGCCATTTTCTTGCCTTCTTCGAACATAGCTCTTATAGCTGAGCCGTTCTTTACCATGTTTTCCATTTTCTTAGATATCATATGTCCACCTTCTTTCAAAAAATCAAAGTCATTATAGCAAAAATATATTGATATGTCAAAGAAAAAAGCAAACGAAAATCCATTAGAAACAGGGATAATATAAATCACAACGAATAAAAACTTTTTTATTTCATTCCTTAATTTGATCACAAAGACAAACATTTGTAATTATACGTCGTAAAAATTCCATATCTTGTTCTTTAATTTTATATTCACTTTGTTTAACGCTCATTTTTCTTGACAAATGATTTTAACGTGATATAATACCTGTTAGTAAGATGTACAACTAAATTGCTAAAGGAACTCATAAAACTAAAACATATAAACCTAGCAACAGTCGCGGAGGGAAGCTTATGGAATCATATATGCCCAAATTATTACCTGAGGCCTATGGTGAATTAAACTATACTTTTTTTATGGATGAACTCATAGATGCAACTGTAGCTTTTGAAGTATATGTCGAAAAACTCAAGGACAGTAAAGTGGATAGCAGTGTTTTTTTGCCAACGCTTTCCCAAAAAGAAGCTCTCGCCTCCT
>CACYIR010000066.1 GCA_902774525.1 uncultured Lachnospiraceae bacterium | reverse complement strand
ACTATAGAGCCTGCCGACTTCGATGACAGCGTCCTTAATGATTTTGAGAACAAAAACAAGGAGCTCATCACAAAGTACGAGAAAGAAAAGGGTTACAGGGACTGATATAATCATAAAACCGTTGCATGGCAGGGATTGAAAGCAATAAAAAAGCAACCTCCGATAATCGAAGGTTGCTTTTTAAAGTCCAGGGGCAGTAGGATTCGAACCCACGACCTGCGGTTTTGGAGACCGTTATTCTACCAGCTGAACTATACCCCTATTCATTACGCATCGCGTACTTGAAGATAATACTACAAAAACTTATGGTTGTCAACTTTTTTTATAAAAAACTTGAAATTTTGCGGAATTGCATATATACTATATAGTGCGCTGTCATGAGCAGCAACAGTGACAAAGGATGTTTTATATAAGGCGGGGTATAAGTGTTTAAGATAAAAGCTAAGGACGGGAGAGCGAAACGGGGCGAGTTCGTCACCGTTCACGGGACCATACAGACTCCCGTATTTATGAATGTAGGGACGGCGGCAGCCATAAAAGGTGCCGTATCCACAGAGGACCTCAAAGAGATAGGGACTCTGGTGGAGCTGTCAAATACCTACCATCTTCACGTGCGCCCCGGTGATGAAGTGATAAAAAAACTGGGCGGACTTCATAAGTTCATGAACTGGGACAGGCCCATACTTACGGATTCCGGCGGATTCCAGGTGTTTTCCTTAGCGAAGCTCCGTAAGATAAAAGAAGAAGGTGTATCCTTCAACTCCCATATCGACGGGCGCAAGATATTCATGGGTCCCGAGGAGAGTATGCAGATACAGTCCAACCTCGCATCGACCATAGCCATGGCCTTTGATGAGTGTCCTTCGAGCGTAGCTGAGAAGGAGTACATCAGGCAGTCAGTAGCACGTACCACCAGGTGGCTTATAAGATGCAAGAATAAGATGGCTGAGCTCAACCAAAGAGATGATACCATCAATAAGGACCAGCTGCTTTTCGGTATCAATCAGGGCGGCGTATATGAGGATATAAGGATAGAGCATGCGAAGGCTATCTCGGAGCTGGAGCTTCCGGGCTATGCTGTGGGCGGACTTGCAGTAGGCGAGTCGCACGAAGAGATGTACCGCATACTTGATGCAGTAGTACCTGAACTTCCCGGCAACAAACCTGTATATCTCATGGGGGTCGGTACTCCGGAGAATATATTGGAGGCAGTGGACCGCGGAGTGGATTTCTTTGACTGCGTATATCCCACAAGAAACGGCAGGCACGGACATGCCTATACTTCGCACGGCAAGATCAATCTGCTCAATGCGCGTTTTGAGACGGATGACAGTCCTATAGATGAGAACTGCAATTGTCCTGTCTGCAGGAATCATTCGAGAGCCTATATCAGGCATCTGTTAAAAGCAGGTGAGATGCTGGGCATGCGTTTTATGGTGACACATAATCTTTACTTCTATAATAATATGATGGCGGAGATCAGATCGGCCATCGAAGAAGGAAGATATGCACAATATAAAAAAGAAAAGCTCGAAGGCTTTTCAGAATCAAAAGAAAGAGGAGAAAAGTAATGTCTAATTTGTTTTTAACCGGTACCCAGGAAGCTTCAAGCATGAGCATGATCCTTCCTATCGCTTATCTTGTTATCATCGGTCTTGTATTTTATTTCGTTCTGTTAAGACCCCAGAAGAAGCAGCAGAAGCAGCTTGACGCCATGATAGCAGCACTTGAGATCGGCGACAGTGTACTTACCACAAGCGGTTTTTACGGAGTAGTAATAGATGTTATGGATGAAGTAGTCATAGTAGAATTCGGAAGCAACAAGAACTGCCGTATCCCTATGAAAAAGACAGCCATTACCGAGGTTGAGAAGCCTCAGGCAGCAGCTGAAAATTAATCAAATTTCTTCTTCCATTTTTGCTTAAAATGATGTATACTATAACCACAGGTGTCTATATCGTTTTGACGTACAGGGAGGTATGTTATGATTAATCAATTATTTGGCAACTATCTTGTAAAATCAGGTCTTCTTTCATTAGACCAGTTGGAGCAGGCATTTGATACCCAGAAAAAGGTCAGAGTTAAGCTCGGACTTATCGCAGTTACCGAGAAACTCATGACATTGGAGCAGTCTGAAGAGGTTAACCGCCTTCAGGCCCAGATGGATAAGAGATTCGGTGATATAGCCGTTGAAAAGGGTTACCTGACAGACGATCAGGTGAGCCGCTTATTAGGCCTTCAGGGTAATCAGTATCTTACATTTGCACAGGCAGTTACCGATAACGGTTTCATGACTTTAAAAGAGTTTGAGAACGCATTTGTTGATTATCAGAAGTCATTGGAGTTCACCACCACTGACATGGAGGATTTAAAATCGGGCGATTCCGACAGGATTGTTCCGTTATTCCTTCCCTCCGATTGTGACCCGATGCAGAAGGAGCACATCCTTGTTGCAGTACGTACCATTATCCGTCTGGTTGACTCGGACGCTTACATCGGACGTGCATCATGGGTTTCATCTGTAGAGTCCAAGGGCGTAGCGTTCCAGTGTATGGGCGGCGCTAAGGATATGGCACTCGGTATCACCGGTGAAGAAGCCGGATTCTTAAGCATGGGTGAGGCATTTGCCCATGAAGAATTTGAAAAGGTTAATCTTGATCTGTTGGATGCCGTAGCAGAGTTTATCAACTGTGTAAACGGTATGTTCGCCACAGGTATTTCGAATAAGATGTTTGTAGATATGGTACCTCCGGTATTTAAGGCCGAAGAGGTTACCGTAAGCGGCGGAAGACTGCTGCAGCTGCCCGTATATATCAGCGGCAACAGGATCAACCTGATCTCCGCATATGACGGAAAGATGAGTATATAAAGCTGACTGATGAAGTGTTAAGCAGATATATGTGATATAGGAGGAAGGCGCATATGAGCAGGATATTGATAGTTGATGATTCCAGAACTTCAAGGAAGATTCTTCGCAACATACTTGAGATCGCAGGACATGACATAGTCGGCGAGGCTATGGACGGACAGGATGGAGTTAACAAGTACAAGGAGTTAAGACCGGATATAGTTACACTTGATATTACAATGCCGGTACTTGACGGACTTGGCGCTTTAAAGCTTATAAAAGAGATAGACGCAGCAGCCAAGATCATTATGGTCACCGCTGCAGGTCAGCAGAATAAAATGATTGATGCCATCAAGCTCGGTGCGGCAGAGTTTGTTACCAAGCCTTTCGAGCCCGATGAGATCACCAAGATGGTAGGCAAGCTTGCAGAAAGCTAAGTCTAAAGTTAATCAGCCAACATCGATAGCAGACATTATAAATGTATAAATTTGGGGTTTGCCGGCACGGTTTCCGTGTCGGCATGTTTTTTTTAAAAAGTACTATTCACGGCTAATCTGCAAAAATGCCTGACACAAGCTTGCTTGCAGGCAGGCATTTACGCAGATTATGCCATGGAGGCTGGGCAAAACAAACGAGTAAACATAAGCCGCTTTAGCGGCGGCTTACGGCGTAAGCCGGAAGGTTTATGAGTGGTTTTTGCCCGGCAGTGAATAGTTACAAATTTATATTTATTAAAAAATTTAAAAAAAGTACTTGACATTAAACTGTAATAGGTGTATATATAACACATAAACAGTTAATCACCCCATGTTCAGGAATTAAAACCTGTTATCTCCACAAAAGAATCGATTTACAAATTTAAAATATGTGTTATGATGTTTTACAAGTTACTTAAGCGGCGTAAGCCGGAAGGTTTATGAGTAGTTTAGTATAGTCGTGAATATCATAGGAGGTACATTATGAACATATCAAACATTTCAGCATTATGGAAACTTAAAGGCGCATGGGAGACATTCACTACCAACCATCCGAAGTTCCCGCTTTTCTTAGATGCAATGCAGAGAAAGGGAGTTACGGAGGGTACAGTGATCGGTATTTCATTTACAGATACCGAAGGAAAGACCATAGAGACCAACATCAAGCTTACCGCTTCCGATATGGAGCTGTATGAGACACTGAAGGACTTAAGGTAATATAAGGTAAAGCCCGGTGATATACCGGGGGAGTCAGGGAAGATGAAAGTATGTATATTGGTTTGCCGGAAAAGAGTATAAAGAGGACCCGGGAAACAATAGTATAGAGGTTTAAATTTATAGGAGGATAAAAAAGTGATACAGATTAACGGACTCACTAAGATTTACAAGCTCAATGCGAAGAAGATGCAGGAGCTTAAAACCAAGGAAAACAAGAAAGTTGCAGTCAACAATGTTTCTCTTGAAGCTAAGCCCGGTGAGATATTCGGTCTCTTAGGACCTAACGGTGCAGGAAAGACAACGACTTTGAGATGCGTTGCAACACTTCTTAAGCCTACCAAGGGCAGCGTTTCCGTATGCGGTTTTGATACCCAGAAGGAAGGACAGAAGGTACGTGACAGCATCGCATTCCTTACCAACGAGATCAAGCTCGATCCCAATTTCTCGGCAGACTATATGTTCAAATTCTTCGGCCGTCTCCACGGCATGAGTGAGGAGCAGATAGTAGCACGTCAGGAGGAGCTTTTCGGAGTATTCGGGATCAACGACTTCAAGAACAAGAAGATTGAAGAACTTTCAACAGGTATGAAGCAGAAGGCTGCTATCGCAGTAAGCCTTGTACATGACCCCAAGGTAGTTATCTTCGACGAGCCCACATCCGGACTTGATATCATAACAGCCAGAAGTGTAACGGACTATCTTAAGCACTTAAGAGATATCGGTAAAACAGTTATCGTTTCCACACATATCATGAGCGAGGCTGAGAAGCTCTCCGACAGGATCGGTGTTATCATCGCCGGCCAGAAGGTAGAAGAGGGTACACTCGCAGAGATCCTTCAGAGAAACGAAGCAGTAGACCTTGAGGACGCATTCTTCAAACTGTACTCCAAGTACAATCCCGAGAAGAATTAAGAGTTTACCCGACCGGATCAAATCAGACACATACTGATATCTATAGAGGAGAGAGAAAATGAACGGAATGTCAATTATCATAAAGAAAGAACTGAAGCGTGTCTTCGGTGACAAGAAACTTGTATTCAGCATGTTTATCCTGCCGGCCATTATCATGATCGCACTTTACGGCATCATGGGCTTCATGATCGGTAAGATGAACAGTGATATAGAGGAAAATGTTAATAAGGTATACATTGTTAACGCTGACGACAGAATGAAAAATGCGATCACTGCCAGCGGATTTGATAAGACAAACGATATCACATATTATAATGAGGATGAGTTTAAAGCCAAGGAACAGGATCTCCGTGATGAGATATTAAACGGCAATGCACAGCTTATCGTTTATCTTGATAAGGATTTCAACCAGAAGTTTACTTCTTACAGTGATTCGACATCACCTGTACCCCAGATAAAGGTTTCATATAATACTACAGAAAACTATTCACAGAACACATACGGAATGTTTACTACCGGAGTTCTTGAGATCTACAGGACCGGCTTGCTTCAGGAGCGTGTAGGAAGCCTTGACCTGCTCAATGTATTTGATCTTCAGAACGACGTTATTGAAAAAGAAGAAAAAGCTAATTCACGTTTCATCTCAATGATGCTTCCTTACATGATCGTCATCATGCTCTTCGCAGGAGCTATGAGTGTCGGTGTTGATGCCATGGCAGGAGAGAAGGAAAGAGGAACACTTGCCAGCATGCTTCTTTCACCTGTAAACCGTACAGCTATAGCAGGCGGCAAGATTGTAGCAATGATGATCTTAAGCGGTCTTTCGGCTATAGTATATGTTGTTTCGATGATGATAGCTATGCCTGTTATGAGTGCTATGGGCGGTGAAGGAACGGCAATGTCTGAAGGATTAGGCGGATTGTCACTTAGCCTTGTAGAAGGTCTCCAGCTTGCAGCTATCATGCTTGCACTTGTATTCCTGTTCGTAGCTGTTATCTCGTTCATGGCTATCAGGGCAAAGGATACCAAGGCAGCCAGCTCACTTATCTCACCTATCTATATCGTAGTTATGGTTGCAGGTATGCTTACTATGTTCATGAGCGGTAAGGAAGTTCCGGTTTCAAGATACTTCATACCTGTATACGGAAATGCTGTAGCGATCAAGGATATCTGTAACGGCGAGCTTGTAGCCACCAACTTCCTTGCATCCCTTGCAGGAACAGTTATTATAGCAGTACTGCTTACCATCGGTATCGCCAGGGCCTTCGATGATGAGAAGATCATGTTCAACGCATAATCAATCAGAGGGACGGTTCTCTGATTGAAAAAACGCAACGGAGAATCTTCAGAAGAAATAAAAATAGAATACAATATCGCAGAATCCCCCGTTTGACCAAACGGGGGATTTTGTGGTATATTGGATTGAAAAGGAGATACTTCATGTTTACAATAAAAACCGATTACTTCGACCTTAAAAAAATAATGGACAGCGGCCAGGTGTTCAGGTTCTATGAACCCACGCCCGGTGAATTTGTCGTGTATTCCGAAAACAGACGATTAGAACTAAAGCAAAAAGGCCGTGAAGTAACCTTTATGTGTGATAAAAAAGAATATGAGGAATACTGGGAGACGTATTTTGATCTGAAACGCAATTACGGCAGTATTGTAAAGCTTGCGGAGAAACAGATCTTACAGGAGAATTCCGGTTCCGGCAGGAGTGACTCCTGCAAAGGCACCCCCGGTGATGCCTTTCTTGCATCTGCCTGCCGGTTCGCTTCCGGTATCCGTATCTTAAAGCAGGATGTATGGGAGATGATGATATCATTTATCATATCCCAGCAGAAGCAGATACCGTCCATCAGAAAATGCATAGAGGCTCTGTGCGAGCGCTTCGGGGAGCGACATGAGACCTGGTACGGCTTCCCTACAGCAGTATCCATCGCATCAGCCGGTCCCGACGGACTAAAAGGGCTCTCTTTGGGCTATCGTGAGCGCTATATCTACGAAACCGCGGTAAAATACATATCGGATGGTTTCGACGGCAGTAGTCTGTCAGACATGTCCTATGAGGATGCAAAAAAGTATCTTTGCTCGTTCTCCGGTATAGGAGAGAAGGTAGCTGACTGTGTGTGCCTGTTCGGCGGCGGATTTACGGATGCGTTTCCGATAGATGTACATATCAAAGATATCCTGTACAGGGAATTTATCCCCGAAAAAGAAAAGGCAGAGATAGAAAAAGCCCTCAAAACAAGGCTCGGAACAGATGATATCCCGCGCAAAAAGCTGCTCGACAGCATATCCTATGCAGAGTACTCAAAGGTGATAGACGGAGCGTTTTCTGCTTACAAAGGAGCCAGAGGCATTGTCCAGCAATGGATTTTTGCATACGAAATATATAAAACTCCGAAACAATAACGCCAAAAAATCCACCAAAAAAATAATTTGTGAAATTTAATATTTATACTTACATTTTCGTAACAAATGTGTTATAATGTTTATATATCGGCACTATGTTTTGGTTTCACACTTTTGAGGAAATGGAGGTATTACATGTTTGATGTTGGTGAATATGTCGTTTTCGGAAGCGACGGCGTTTGTAAGGTTGAATCTGTAGGCGTTCTTGACATGGAAGGTGTTTCCAGGGAAAGACTTTATTATACACTCAGTCCCATAGGCAAAAGCGGCAACGGCAAGATTTTTGCTCCTGTCGACGGTAAAAAGGTTACCATCAGAAAAGTAGTCAGCCGCGCTGAAGCGGATAAACTTATCGATGAAATATGCTGCATTCAGAAATTAGACATAACTGACGAAAAAAAGCGCGAAGAGAGATACAAACAGGTAATACAGAACTGTGACTTGAGAGAAGTGGTCCAGCTGATAAAAGAGATCCATGCACGTAAGGAAATGAGGGACGCCATAGGCAAAAAGCTTACGGCCATGGATGAAAGGTATTTCGGTATCGCGGAAAACTGCCTGTACAGTGAACTGAGCCTTCCGCTTAAGATGGAAAAATCAGAGATACGCGAATACATTACAAGTAAATGCGATAAGGCAAAATAAATTTTCGGTCCGTTATGCGGACCGTTTTTTTGTGAGGGATAAAAATGGATGTCATGTCATACCTTGAATGGCGAGGTGATATCAGCATAGCCGGGCTTCCGCTCTGTGAAGCGGACTATGCTGTATTCGGATGCTGTTCGTATTTTCCATATGACGGAGTGGTGCCGGAGAGCTTTGACGCTGCACCTGTCAGCCTGTGGAATGCGGTAAACAGAATAAAAGAACTGGCCGGTCTGGACGGGGACGGACGCAGCTTCCATTACAAGGAAGATGTGGAGATGACGGATGTGCTTCTCACATCTCCGAGATTTACAAGTATAGGACTTATCGGCTTCAGAAATATCATAGACGTCGAGAAACAGGAACAGTTTTCAGCTATCTCGATGCTGCTCCCTAACAGACAGAAGCTGATAGTATTCAGGGGGACGGATAAGACGCTCACCGGCTGGAAAGAGGACTTCAACATGATGTTTTTGGAGCATGTTCCTTCCCAGGAGGATGCGGTAAAATATCTGGAGGAAGCCGCCGCGGCTTTGGATGACGGCGGAGAAATAATCCTGTGCGGACACTCCAAGGGCGGGAATATGGCTGTGTATGCCGCAGCGTACTGCTCGGAAAATGTAAGGGCAAGGATAAAGCAGATAGTGAGTCTGGACGGGCCGGGATTTGAAAGTGACAGGATAGAAAGCGAAGAATTTAACGCCATCAAGGACAGGATACGCTCGTTCATACCGCAGCAGTCGGTAGTCGGGATGATGCTCGAGGAGTTCCAGAAAAGCAGCGTCATCCACAGCAGGGGCGCCGCATTCTGGCAACATTCCCTGTATACATGGGAGATCAGGCGCGGGGACTTTATCCGCGAGACGGATGTGAAGGCCTTAAGCCGTAACGTGGATGCGACACTGACTAACTGGCTTCGGTCCCTCGACAGGGAAAAGAGGGAGAAAGTGGTAGAAGGTTGCTGGAAGGTGGTCGAAGCCTCAGGAGCGGACAATGTGGAGGATCTTTTCACATTTAAATCTACCATAAACATGTTAAAATCCATGGGTAAGATCGATGACGAGACCAAGGATGTATTGAGCGAGGCGGTTAAGCTGTTCCGCAATGCTTATAAAAAAATGCAT
>CACYIR010000065.1 GCA_902774525.1 uncultured Lachnospiraceae bacterium | reverse complement strand
GTTCTCGGGATGAGCACGCTTAACGCCTGTAGCAACTGCCTGTGCACGTCCGTGAGGTGCCTGGATCATATCACAATTGAAATAATTATAACTGAAAACTGAACATCCTACAGAAGCAATACCTACTGCATTTCCTTCAACGCCTAACTCGTCGATAGCTTCTGCAACAAGTCTGTGTACTATACCATGCGTACAGCCGGGACAATAATGAAAGGGGATGTCTGCTAATGCATGGGGTTTTTGAAATACTACTGCCATTTTAATTTCCTCCTCTCATCAAACTAAAGCTTCGATCTGGGCCAGAACCTCAGCGGGTGTAGGGATGATACCGCCGGTACGTCCGAAGAACTCTACAGGCTTTCTGCCGTTAACGGCAAGCTTAACATCTTCTACCATCTGTCCCATATTCATCTCAACTACTAAGTACTTCTTAGCAGTACCAACTGTCTTCTCTAATGCATCTACAGGGTAAGGCCAAAGTGTGATGGGTCTGAATAATCCGGCCTTGATGCCCTTTGCACGTGCTGCATTAACTGCACTTCTTGATACACGTGAAGAAGCACCGAATGCTACGATAATGATATCTGCATCCTCTGTAAGGTAGCTCTCTGAACGCTGCTCGTTAGCCTTAACGATCTCGTAACGCTCATAACGCTCCTTAACCTTTTCCTCAAGGTCCTTAGCTTCAATATAAAGTGAGTTAACGATATTGTGCTTTCTCTGATTCTTATGTCCCGAAGCAGCCCATGACTTATCTCCCTCATGTACCTCTGTAGCATCGGGGAATACAACGGGCTCCATCATCTGTCCTAACATACCGTCTGAAAGGATCATCGCGGGCATTCTGTACTTCTCTGCAGTATCGAATGCAAGCGCTACGAAATCAGCCATCTCCTGTACTGTTGAAGGAGCAAATACAAGAAGCTGGAAATCACCATGGCCGAGTGCCTTTGTAGCCTGCCAGTAATCTGCCTGTGAAGGCTGGATGGAACCGAGGCCGGGGCCGCCACGCTGAACGTTAATGATAACTGCAGGAACATCTGAACCTGCGATATAGCTTACACCCTCTGACTTAAGGCTTATTCCGGGTGAAGATGATGAAGTCATGGCACGAACACCTGAACCGGCTGCGCCGAGTACCATGTTGATAGCTGCGATTTCCGACTCTGCCTGAAGGAATGTGCCGCCTACTTTAGGCATCTTCTTGGACAGATAAGCGGAAAGTTCTGTCTGAGGCGTGATCGGATATCCGAAGAAATGACGGCAGCCTGCCTGGATAGCAGCCTCGCCAAGAGCCTCATTTCCTTTCATTAAAACTTTCTCTGACATGATTTTTCTCCTATTGAAATTTAATTATTTACAAATGATATTTCTTGTCTTTCTGACTTTTAATCACGCTCTACAGTGATGCATACGTCAGGACACATGGTTGCACATGACTTACATCCTGTACACTTGCTAGGATCTGTCATACTTGCGGGATGATATCCCTTGACATTTAATCTGTCCTTATCGAGTGCAAGGAGATGCAGGGGACATGCGTTTACACACATCTCACAGCCCTTACACAGTGACTCGTTAATAGTTACTTTACCCATCTTCAAACCTCCTTACTTCGTATAATGCTTCTATTTAAATTATATTTCATACGTATTAAATCCGGACTATCTTATTCTTCTGCCAAACTGTCTTGACATATATCTCAAGCGGATATATATTATCATTTACATCCGGTACCACGATCCCTGTATCGTAAAACTCCCTGTCTATCGTGTGGCACAGTACAGGAAGTCCCGTCTTTTCCGATATCATACCGGCGAACTGCTTACCTTCTTCATATATCGCCTGATTGGTTTCCGCCATCATATGTGAGTTATTTACCAGATATCGTGGCTTAAGTCCTGACACTGCCTCTATCTCACCAAGTACTTCAACAGCCTCATCAAGGTCGGTACTCATAGATCTGAAACGGTTTATCACATACAGCATATCGTAATCAACCTTATCAAACTGAGGCTTAAATCTTCCGAGTACCATCGAACCGGCATCATCACCGCCGACATCTATGATAACCACGTCCTTTTTCTCAAATATACCGTACATACTTGCGGGAAGTGACGGAATATCAAGATTGGTAGCTCCGAACACGGGGGTGATGACTTCTACTCCTTTTTCCTCCAGGATACCCTTAAAATCAGAAGTCCTGAAGTACGGATTTATCAGGTCCATATCAACCACTGTAACTTTTCTGCCTGCTTTTACAAAATCAAGTGCAAGATTGATAGTGAAATTTGTTTTCCCGCAGCCATAATGACCGGTCACTACTATAAAATCTTTAAGTTTTTCTATCATAGCGTTCCTTCAGACTGCCTTTCTTCAATATTTTTACCTGATAGCCTACATAAATCTGTATTTTAGCATTATTCTATATTTTTATCAAGTACTTTTTTTATTATAGAAATAAATCCGCCACTGATTTGTCCTGTTGACCGTAATTTGATCTGATAATAAAGACCACCGGGTGTTGCCGGTGGTCTTACAACTATTGCATGTTTTTAATATCATATTTGATATTGGATGAGGGAACCAGTGACTGTCTGATACTTCTCTTATTTGATATACCCAGTATCTTCATAAATCTCTCGTTAATGAAATGCTCCCTGAAAGGTCCGAGCTCAGCAAGTCTCTCATCCGGTATCCTGCCTCCGGCCATAGCCGCATGACCGCCGCCGCTTCCAAGTCCTGTAAGAGCCGCTGATATAAGTACACCGGCATCTACGTCCCTTCGTTCCGAACGTACGGAAAACTTAAGTCCGTCGGGACGGACATTGTATACTACAGCTACCTCTATCTCCTTTAATGACATGATGAAGTCGGCCACCATCGATACAAGTGAATCCGGACAAGGGAAAGGTATGTAAGAAATTCCCATATAGTCGAATACATGTATATTGTTGATCGCGGCACTGTAGGTCTTCAGGTCGTTAAAGATGATACCGCTGCTTTCCAAGCCTTTCAGTTTATCCTCATCAGCAAGCTCATGAAGATATGCAAACATCTCGATATCTGTCTTGGTCACACCTCTGGTGAAATCCAAAGTGTCCATCTTAAGTCCGTGTAAAAGTGCCGTAGCAGTTTCAGAACTGGGCTCAATACCAAGTTCCTTAAAATATCCTGCGATAATGGTACAGCATGAACCTACTTTTCTGATATCTTTATACAGATAATTATGTGTGATCGAATAATCAACCTCAGGGTGATGATCGATAACCGCTATCTCTGTACCTTTCATATCGGTAATATTGCCTGCTTTTTTCTGGGTATCGATACAGATGATACAATCCTCCCAATTCAGGTCACCCATGATATCATTGGTGGAATACATCTCTATACCGAACATATCCATCATCTTTGCAGCACTGATCCTGTCCAGTTCGCCGTCATAACATATCGTAGGATTCAGACCGTAATGCCTGAATATCTTCTTCAGACCGAATGCCGAACCGATAGCATCCGGATCAGGAATGTTATGTGTCTGGATATAGGTCTTCTTATTCCGGCAATATTCAATTAATGTGTAAAATTTTAATATATCCATTTACTTCTCATCCTTCTATCTTCTGATAGCCGCCCCTATGAATGATTAGTTTTAGTCGTAAACTAATACATTTTATATTATACCACAATACTTTATTTTTATCAAATAAAAAAAAGGGCTTCTTTGACAGAAGCCCGGATAAAAAGAAGAAAAACTTAAAATCAAAGTAGATACTTTGATTACCGGGTGATACAGACTCCGATCACCTGCACGATCTTTTTATGGAGCCGGCTGCACCCTCTGCAGGTGCGTTATAAACGCTTTCTTCTTTTCAATCAATTCCAGAGTGCGTCTTTTACACGCTTCTCGATATATTCCTTCTGGTTCTTATAATCGGTCCAGAGGCTGATATATCCGATACCGTTCTGCTGGCATGCACGCTTGGAACCGGTACGTGTGCTCTGTCCCGGATACCTGATCTGGATGACTACCTTAGGAGCTCCGCCCTGTGACAGTAGGAATGATACAGACTGATATGCACCGTTAAGTCCGGGTATAATCCGATTAAGCGGAACATCCTCGCTTAACTCCATCTCAGGAAAGCTTTCCCTTAGGATGGATCTAAAGTGGTTCAGGTCACAGTCATAATTCTGTGAATAATCAATACCGTCTATGATCACGGTACCGTCGTCATTTATGGTAGCTTCTGCCGGCTGATAGCTGTTCTGGTTATTGCTCTGGATTACAAATCCCTGATATCTGCCGTTAGAAGGTCCTGCCGTTGTATTGGAAGGAGTACCTGCCTGCCCGGCACCTGCTGCATCCCCGGGCTTTTTGTTAAACATATTGCTGATAGAGTTACTGATCGAGTTTGCTGCCTTTCTTGATGCATCATACTCAACTTCTCTTTTTACCGACTTTAAAATGTTATTTAAGAACCCCATATATACCCCTTTCTATACTCTGAATTTAGAATAAAAACACCTTCAAACTGATACTAATTATATTTCATACGTAAGCTCAAGTCAAGGTGTATTTAATCTGCCGTCTTTGATCATTGCAAGCAATTCATCTATGGGCACAGGCTTCGAATAATAATATCCCTGGAAGCTGTGAATACCGTATTTTCTTATGATATCCCTCATTCCCGAGGTCTCTATACCTTCCACACATACCTTGGCTCCGAACGTACCTGCAATATCCGTAAAATGATTAAGCAGTCTCTTTTCCCTCTCGTCATGCTCTATCTGCTGTACAAAGCCCCTGTCGATCTTTATGGTATCAAACGGAAGCTCCTTTACAAGTCCAACGGATGAAAAACCGGTACCAAAATCATCAAGTGCGACGCGGATGCCGCCTGCTTTTAATGCAATGATAACATTTCTTAAAAGCTCCATATCAAGAAGCCTGCATCGTTCTGTAATCTCAAGACACAGTTGTTCCGGTAAAAATCCCGCTTTTCTGATTATATTCCATACAGTATCCGTAAAACCTGCCCTTTCAATCTGGGTATAAGACAGATTTATATTTACGATCAAATCCGGTACAAGCTCTATAAGCTTTTTGGCATCACAAAGTGCCGTTTCCATGATCCATTCTCCAAGAATAGGGAACAGCGGATCCTTCTCAAGGAATGGTATAAAAACATCAGGCGGTACAGGACCGTAATCATCATTTTTCCAGCGCAGCAGTGATTCTACTCCGATCAGTTTTTCTGTTTCCGCATCAACAACAGGCTGATATACCAGCGAAAATCCTTTAAATCCCTGAGGTATGGACGCACGTATGGCATGAAGCTTTTCAAAATGTCTCTTGTTTTTCTCGATAAGTTCGTTATTAAATTTTACAAGATCTCCGTGTTTTACCTGTTTTGATTCTTCGTAAGCGAAATTGAGACATGAATATACAGTCTGGTCATCAAGATTAAAATCATCAAGTACGATCATACCGGCATTAAGTTCAACAATGATGTCATATATATCCAGATGTACTCCCTTACGAAAATGTGTGCGTATATCTTCATATACATCCACATAGTCTCTGTCAGACTGTAGCGCTGATACAACTGCAAATCTTGAACCGTCAAGCCGGTATGCACATCCTCTGTTGGTCACTTTATCCTTCAGAAATCTTCCGAAATATTGAAGCACAAGATTACCTACATCGTAACCTAAAACTTCATTTATCTCTGTAAGCTTTCCTATTCCGACCATTCCGATACGGACAGGGACTTTATTGCGGATATTACTCTGCAGGTCGGCAAAGAACCCATACTGGTTACGCAATCCTGTCAGAGCATCTATATAGCTTCTCTGGCTGTGATTTCTTATGGCTCCTCCGAAATACTCGGGATTGCCGTCTTTGTCCTTAAGTACCATTCCGCGGCAGGTGATCAGATCATATTCACCGTCGGGACGTTTTGCACGATATTGGATATCATGCCCCGACTGCTCGCCTTTAAAGATTGCGTTTACACCCTCACTGTATGCCTTACGGTCATCGGGATGTATGTGCTCCTCCCATATGGTGCCGGCAGAATACATGTATTCGGAAGGAAGTTCAAACGCCTCAACCAAAGCCTTGGACCAGCGCGAATAATCATGTTTCATATCGCATAAGAATACCTGCGTGTCCTCAGCGACTATCGAAAATGCCTCAAAAAGTGAATCCAGGCGTTTTTTTGCTTCTTCAGTGATAATTCTACCTTCCATGCATTTTCCCTCCGGATTCTTTCTGTACTGCTGTTTCTTAAAATACTGCCGGATTTATTCAGCTTACTCTTCCGTACCTTCGCTGTCTTCAACGGGCTGTTCGTTATCTGATCCTTTCTTTATATAATCCTCATGTATATTCCAGTCACCCTTGTTGTTCAGATATACATCGGTATATACATCATCCCAGTTAGCATGACCGGACATAACGGTAAATCCGTTAAAATACGAATCTCTGGTATAATTATAATCACCGGCACTGAAATTGATCTTAAGATCGCCTGTCGGACGTTTGATCATATCGGAGTATTTAGCCATATAATAGCCGGTCTTTATCTCACCGGTTTCATCCTTGTAATCAAAAGAAACTACAAATACTGATTCCTGATGGGTATAATCCTTTTTTACCATTGTATATATGGCATAAGTATCAAAGCTTCCCTCAAGGCTTGCAAATTCAGCTTCAGCACACGCCTCTTCTGCTTTCCTTATCGCATTTTTCTTTAATACCTCAAGATCTTCCTCGCCTATCACGTTAACATCTTCTATATATTCGTCAAGACCTTCTACTGTATATGTCTTTTCGGTTTTGGTAAGCACATATTTGGTATTATACTGTTTTGCGGAATCTTTATTATACTTTACGGTTATGGTATCGCCGTTTTTAAGCTTCTCTGTTCCCGATACGGTTTTTTCTATCGAAGAAACTTCATTTTTATTGGAGTCACTCAGTCTGGCATATGCATTACCGCTAACACCGTAGTAGTTAATATTGACTTTGTCAAAAGGATCGATCTCCACTACCGTTTCCTTATTCTCTTTTGAATTGTTCATAATATCTTTGTATCTGTTGACACTCATGATAATAGAAAAAGTTAAGCTTCCGCAGAATATTACAACAAATACTATAGCTATGATCTTAGCGATCTTTCTGGCGCTCTGGACACGTTCCTCAACACTTGAGGCACGGTTAGCGTTATTATTCCTGTACATGTTGTTCATGATATCCCTGATCTGCATATCCTGGATATCATCACGCTCACGGTCCCTTTTTTCACCGTATACTTCGGTCATATCAAGGACAGCGCCACAGAACTCGCAATGAGTAGTCTTGTTGTTCTCGTCGTAATTAACCTTAGCCCCGCACGCAGGACATATGACAGTCTTAACGTTAATTGCCATCTGATCAACTCCTCTTTTTTGATTATTTATTTAACCATTCTTCGATCTGGCCTTCTATTATCTTCATAAGCCTAACCCTTGCCTCTATGGAAGCCCAGGCTATATGCGGTGTGATAAACACTTTTTCCGGATGCGCGAGCTTTAAGAAAGGGCTGTCCTTGCGCATAGGCTCTTCGCTTAATACATCCAGTCCCGCTGCACAGATCACATCTGCATCAAGTGCATCGCATAAGTCTTCCTCGTTTACTATCGGCCCTCTTCCGAGATTAAGCAGAATGGCCGAAGGTTTCATTTTCTTTAGAGCCTCGGCATTTATCAGGTTTTCCGTATCATTGTTTAACGGAGCATGGATGGATATGATATCGGATGTGGATAACAGCTCTTCAAAACCGGCCTCTTTTATTATTTTATCATGATTTTTCCCGGATGTCGAATAATACTGTACTTTACATCCGAAGGCTAAAGCAATCTCAGCCACTCTGTGTCCTATGGCTCCTAAGCCTATTATACCCCATGTTTTACCGTTCAGTTCATGGAAATTCTTTTCAAAATGCGTGAACAGCCTGTCACCTGCATATCTTCCGCTTTTAACATACTCATCATAATATGACAGATGCTCCAAAAGATAAAATAACAGCGAGAATGTGTGCTGAGCTACAGTCTCGGTAGAATATCCGGCTACATTTCTCCACTCGATACCGCGTTCTGCAAGGTAATCCTTATCAAGGTTATTGGTACCTGTAGCAGTTACGCATACGAGCTTAAGATTTTCGGCTGTGCTTATGGTGTTTCTGTCTATCTTAGTCTTATTGCAGACTATGATATCCGCATCCTTCACCCTGTCCGGCACTTCATCCGGGTAGGAAAAATCATACATGACCACATCACCGAAACGGTCATATCCGGATAAATCTATATCCTCACCTATAGTCTTACGGTCAAGGAATACTATCTTCATTGTCTTGCTCCTTTATGATACTCGTTTACCAGAGGACGGTATCCGAGCTGTTTTATATCCTCATAACGAAGATTGTAATTACGTTTGGTATGCTTACCTGTATAGAGGAATCTGATACATTCCTGCATATAATGGTCTATCTCCCTTAAGGTCACATCGGTGGTAATGATGGGGAAATACCATCTGCACCAGGTAAGTTCCGATCTGATCGGGTTCTCGAAAAACTTTTTGTTAAAGTACTTAATATATACACGTACCGCTTTAGACGGTTCGGCGTTCTTTTTAGCCTTCCACCGCTCAACCGCTCTTGATTTTCGGCGCAACTTCTTTTTGATCTTTTCAAATGAGGAGCCGGCCACGTCCACTTCCCCGTCTTTAAACGAAAATCCTAAGAATTCAAAGCTTTCACCCGGGTTAATATACATGATCTTGTCCGGATTAAGTGTTAGCTTCTTTACTTCGAGGAACTTATATATATGCTCAAGTTCCGCTTTCAAGCTTTCTTCGCTGTGCACAAACAGGATAATATCATCGGAATATCTCGCATAAAAACAGTCCGTATCATCAAAATGTTTATCAAGTTCATCCAGATACAGATTGGCCAAGAAAGGAGAAAGCGGGCTTCCTGCCATCATACCCTTATGGACCGGAACCTTTGCTCCGTTTAAGGTTATATGATCACGATCGTGTGTATCATCGTTCTCTCCGGGCTCATCATGTTTATGATCGTATACATGCTCGGTATAATCAGGATTCCTCAA
>CACYIR010000064.1 GCA_902774525.1 uncultured Lachnospiraceae bacterium | reverse complement strand
AAGCTGAATCTGAACAATATCTATGCGGATGCCACGTATATGAAGGACTATTTGAGTTATGAAATATTCAGACAGGCAGGGGTGGATTCTCCCCTTGTGAGTTATGTATGGCTGACAATTAACGGTGAAGATCATGGGCTATATATTGCTATAGAGGATATCAGTGAAGGATATCTTAATCGAGTTTGTGATGGAGAAGGAGAGCTTTACAAGCCGGAGACCGAACAAACTGCAAACATGGGTCAGGCGGGAGGTATTCAACAGCCCGATAATATTGAAATGCCTGATGCCGGAAATATGCCCTTCCCCGGAAACGCAGATGGTTCAGACAACACAAATGGAGATAACAGACCGCAGTTTCCCGGAAACCAACAGCAAGGTATAGATAAGCAGGGGATGCAGCCGCCAAGCGGCGAAAATGGCAATATACCGGAAATGCCGGAAAACGTAACATTCCCGGATGGCATGACAATCCCTGAAAGCGGTGAAATGCCTGAAATGCCACAGGGTGGCGGAAAACGGATGCTGGGTGGAAACATGGGATTCGGTAGTAGTTCGAGCGGTGCGGATCTTGCTTATATTGATGATGAAATCAGTAGTTACTCCGATATTTTTGATAATGCTGAAACAGACGCTGATGAAGAAGCAAAAATGCGTGTCATCTCCGCCCTGAAAGGGTTGGCTGAAGAAAATGATCTTGAGAATTATTTGAATACAGAAGAAATCATCAGATATTTTGTCGCGCATAACTTCATTTTAAATTATGACAGCTATACGGGCAATATGCTCCACAATTATTACCTGTATGAAAATGACTACGGAGACCTGTCCGGCTGGGTATATAAGGTAAACGGCGTCCTGCCTTCGGTCGGATGCGGCGGATATAAACTGGAGGACGGAGATGTGATCGAGTGGTGCTACACACTTGACCTCGGTAATGATGTGACTGACTGAGTATTATCTGTCATACTGAACGAAGTGAAGGATCCTGTTTCCTTAAGGCTATAAGATTCTTCGCCATGCTCAGAATGACAGCTGCTTAATATCACAGGATGATGTAAAAATCAGGAAAGGAGAAGTATGCGGGATATAAAAGAGTATAATCCGGTGACGGTATTTATCTATTATATGGCTGCGGTCATCGTGTCCATGTTCACCATGAACCCTGTCCTGCATATCATATCCTTTATCGGAGGTTTTATACAATTTCTGATGATTCCGGCTAAGGGAAAGCTCAGGACTCACATATGGTACTTTTTGATCGGACTGATCTTAGCCACTGTCAGGCCTCTGTTTTCACATAACGGAGCAACGGTACTCTTTATCATAAATGATAACCCGATCACAAAGGAAGCATTTATATTCGGACTTAATTCTGCAGTTATGGTAGTAGGAGTCCTGTATCTGTTCAGGGTGTTCTCGGAGATAATGACAAGTGACAGACTGTTGTACGTATTCGGAAAAACATCTCCCAAGACTGCACTTATCATGTCAATGGGACTTAAATTCATACCGATGCTGCGCAGACAGCGGAAGATCACTGCGGACGCACAGACCGCTATCGGGATGAACAAGGATGACAATGCCATAGACAGGATACACGGCGGATTGAATGTATTCTCGGCTACTGTATCCTGGGGACTTGAGAACGGCATTATCACAGCGGACAGTATGGCAGCCCGCGGATACGGTGAGGGAAAAAGATCGGTGTATTCCAGGTTTTCCTTTAAGAGGCGGGATTTAATCCTGATAGTGGTATCGTTAGCTTTACTGGCACCTGTTATCACCGCGATAATCAGCGGTTCATTCGATACCGTTTTTTATCCGCTCTTTACAGTGGCTGAAGCTGACGGAACAGCTGTGTGCGGATATATATCTTATGCGGTACTTATGTGTATACCTGTCATTTTAAAATTGTTGGAGAACTTCAGATGGAAATACTTAATGTCGAAAATCTGAAATTTAAATATCCGAAGACCGAAAAGTATGTGGTAGACGGAGTGAGCTTTCATGTAAATGAAGGCGATTTTGTCGTGCTGTGCGGTCCGACGGGCAGCGGGAAATCCACACTTTTAAAGCTTATTAAACCGGAAATATCACCCCTTGGTGAAAAACAGGGACATGTAAGATTCCATAATGAAGAAATAGACCGTGATATAGAAGACAAAAAGATAAAAGCATCGCGTATAGGTTATGTATGCCAGAATCCTAAGGAGCAGGCAGTGACCGATAAGGTATGGCATGAGCTTGCATTCGGACTTGAGAACATGGGACTGCCGACAAGTGAAATGGGAGCCAGGATAGCGGAGATGGCCTCGTATTTCGGTATAGAAGACTGGTATGAAAAAAGAGTGGACGAGCTCTCGGGAGGTCAGCTGCAGATACTTAACCTTGCATCGGTAATGGTGATGAATCCGGATATACTTATCCTGGACGAACCTACAGCACAGCTTGATCCGATAGCTGCATCCGAGTTTCTTACGACTTTAAAGAAGCTTAACAACGATTTTGCATTGACTATCATCATAGCAGAACACAGGCTGGAAGAGCTGATACCGGTATGTGACCGTATTCTGGTGATGGAAGAGGGACGACTTACCATAGACGGAGCTTGGCAGGAAGTGCTTGGCAGGATAACTCCGGAGAATGAGATATTTGATGCACTGCCCTCTGCATACAGGTTATATAATGGTCTTGCAGGTATTAAAGGACTGAAGGGGAATGCTGCAGCCGATACGGAGAAGATACCTGTAACCATTAGAGACGGCAGGGAGTTTTTATCCGGGTATATTGCAAAAAACAGTAAGAAAGAACTGCAGGGTACATCTGAAAATAGTATTAATAGAGAATCACCGGACAATAAAGAGACAGTAAAGAGCAGACAGGTTGAAAGTACTGCTACACTTGAGTTTAAGGAAGTGAGTTTCAGATATGCAAGGGAACTTCCCGATGCGTTAAAAGAGCTTAGTTTTAAGGTTAATTCCGGTGAGATATTCTGTATACTCGGCGGGAACGGATCGGGAAAGACCACGGCGATTAATGCCGCCGCAGGACTCGTTAAGCCATATGAAGGCTGTATAAAGGTATTCGGTAATAAGCTTAAAAGTTATAAAAATCAGAGTCTGTATAACAAGTGCCTTTCGATGCTGCCGCAGGATGTACAGACATTGTTCCTGCACAATACCGTAAAAGAAGAGCTTGAGAGCAGAAAGGCTTTAGAAAGACTCGGGGATTTTCCATTTGATATAAGCATGCTTTTAGACCGGCATCCGTATGATCTTTCCGGAGGGGAGCAGCAGCTTGTGGCATTGGCACTGGTACTTGCTACAGAACCAAAGCTTTTGCTTTTAGATGAGCCGACTAAGGGACTTGATGCTTATAGAAAAAAGAATCTGGCCGGAATACTAAAAGAGCTTAAGGCTTCAGGCATCACTGTTGTTACTGTCACCCACGATGTAGAGTTCGCTGCCATGTGTGCAGACAGATGTGTATTGTTTTTCAAAGGAAGTATAGCTTCAGAGGGTGATGTGCACAGCTTTTTTAAGAGTAATAACTTTTATACAACGTCGGTATGCCGCATGAGTCGCGGCATATGTGACGGACCGGTTACTGTTGAGGAAATATCGGGAGTATTAAAATAAGGAGGACAAAAGCTATGATGGACATTATGCAGTTAAGTGAGGACACTTACAGGATCGATGACGACAGGGTGCGTTTTTTCGTGCTTGAAGGTACTGATAAGGCGATAATGATCGACAGCAGCATGAATAATCCCAATGCGATAGAAGGAGCCAGAAAGGTTACCGATAAACCATTGGAGATAGTGAACACTCATGCCGACCGTGACCATATAGCGGGAAACGGTGCTTTTGAAAAGATGTATATGAGCCCCGCTGAGCAGCCTGTATACAGGGAGAACGGCGGAAAAGGCATCATTATCCCGGTAAAGGAAGGAGATATAATCGATCTCGGAAACCGTCCGCTTGAGGTTATAGATATACCCGGACATACCCCCGGAAGCATAGCACTTCTTGATATCAATAACAGAGTGCTTTACTCCGGTGATACAGTTCAGTCGGGTATTATATTCATGTTCGGTAAACACAGAAATATGGATACATTTATTGAGAGTCTGAAGAAACTGGAGAAGATGAGTGACAGATTTGACCTTATCTATCCTTCACATGACAGATGTCCTGTTAAGCCTGATATCATCCCGAAGCTTATCGAGGGTGCCGAACAGGTACGTGCAGGTAAGACTGAAGGCAGAGAGATGGACTTATTCGGTAACAAGGTTGTGATGTACAGATTTGAGTATGCCGGATTCTTCTGTGAGCCTTAAAGATCCTTCGTCGACCGGGTTTATCAGGATGACAACAGAGTAGTCAAGTACATGATCACAACTAAGTAGGGTATACTGATGATAATTATCAAAAATCAAAGATTAAAGAGAATATTGGGAATTATCATACCCCTTGTGCTTATCCCGGCGGTGGCAGTATGCGGTTCTGTTCTTTTCTCGGAACAGAAGCATATATTCGTATCGCTGGTGGTGGCTTTCTTTTCATTGGTTCTTTTTATCACAGGCTTTGAAAGAAAAGTGACCGGTACCAGGAGAATGGTACTTGTAGCGGTCATGACTGCCATAAGCGTACTTGGGCGTTTTATACCTTTCTTTAAGCCGATCACTGCACTTACTGTCATAACTGCCATGTATCTGGGCGGTGAGGCAGGATTCTTAGTCGGGTCGCTTTCAGCACTGCTTTCAAACTTCTATTTTGGTCAGGGCCCCTGGACCGCATTTCAGATGCTTGCATGGGGACTTATCGGTTATGTGGCGGGACTGATAGCGGAATCACTAAAAAGAAACAGAGCATTACTGCTTACATACGGAGTATTGTCCGGAATAGCATTTTCACTTATAATGGATGTCTGGACAGTACTCTGGTACAGCGCAGGTTTTGATATGGAGCTGTATATTGCCTCCATAACAGCAGCAATACCGCACACAATACTGTATGCGGTATCAAATTTCATCTTCTTATTCTTTCTGGCAAAACCGTTCGGGGACAAGCTTGAACGTATTAAGGTCAAATACGGAGTATAAAAAGACTGTATAAACCGGTTGGCTTATACAGTCTTAAATTTTATTCTTCGGTATCTTTACTTACCGGCAGCAGCTCTATCTTAACCTTGGTAACACGATTTTTGGCGGTTGCCGCAACGGTATATCGTACATTATCCCATTCTATTGATTCGCCTTTTGCGGGTAAGTGGTTAAGCAGATTTATAACGTGACCTGCTATGGAGTCATAATCATCGGATTTAAGATCCAAGCCGCAGGCTTTGTTTACATCGTCGAGACTGGCGGCTCCCTGCGCTTCGAATGTGGTCTCATTGATACGTCTTACGCTGTCTACTTCATCGGTATCGGTTTCGTCCCTTATCTCGCCGACTATTTCCTCTATCAGGTCCTCTATGGTGAGAAGTCCGGCGGTTATTCCGTATTCATCGAGCACTATAGCCATGGACTTGTATTTATCCTTAAGCTCACTCATTAGCTCTGAGGTTTTCTTGGTTTCAAACGTAAAGAAAGGCTCGCGCATGTACTCGGTAACCTTGAATGGCCTTTTCGGATTATATTTTACCAACAGGTCCTTGGCCCAGATGATACCGATAATGTTATCATGGGATTCATGATATACGGGCATACGTGAGTACTGGTCTTTTCGGAAGATACTGATCAGTTCGTCATATGTGACGGTATCTTCGACACAGGTCATGTTGATGGCAGGTACCATGACATCTTTTGCCACAGTATCACCGAAATCCACCACGTTATTGATCATTTCATGCTCGTCATGTTCTATGACACCTTCCTGGGCGCTTGCTTCAACTATGGTAAGAAGTTCATTCTCTGTCATATGTGCACCGGATTTGTTCGGGTCTATACGTAATATGAACATTACACCCTTAGCCAGGCCTGATACCAGGAATGTCAGGGGAGTGAACAGGATCATAAGCAGGTTGATAAAGGGAGCATAGATAAAAGCCATCTTCTCGGCGTGTATGGATGCCATGGTCTTAGGGGTGATCTCGCCGAATATAAGTACAAGTAAGGTTAGTATTCCTGTCGCGATACCAATGGCGGCATTGCCGAAAAGCTTCTGGGCAAAAACTGTCGTTAATGCAGAAGCGGCGATATTTACTATATTGTTGCCGATAAGGATAGTGCTTAAGAACTTAGTGTTTTTATCGAGTAAGGACAGAACAAGCCCGGCCCTCTTAGAGCCTTCTTCAGCCATGGACTTGATCCTCAGCTTATTTAATGATGTAAATGCAGTTTCAGCAGATGAGAAAAATGCGGATAGCAATAAAAGAACAAATAATATTATCAATCGCGCCGCGTCACCGGAATCCAAAATATCACACTCCTTGATCATGTAATAGTTATATATGTTGTTTAAGTCTGCAAAATCCAAGAATTACATATGAATTTGAGAAATAGTATAGGGAATCTATGGGAAAAAGTCAATAGATAATATTGTATGGATATTTTTATTGTAAATATAAAAAAATATACCCAAAATGTCGATATAACAGTATAGGGTTATTAACAAAAGGGCTATCCGCCGGGAAGAGGTGCGTATGAAAAAAGGATTGATAATAACAGCTGTATCTGCATTGCTGATATG
Organism: uncultured Lachnospiraceae bacterium; assembly: GCA_902774525.1. GTDB lineage: Bacteria > Bacillota > Clostridia > Lachnospirales > Lachnospiraceae > RUG11977. Next base: position 2,542 of record CACYIR010000064.1, on the reverse strand, counting down.
TATCGCGATGATACCTGAAAAACAGGCAAGAGCTGATTATGATTTTGAGGTATGTTACCATTGTAACGGAACAGGTAGGTTCCATTGCGACAGATGTAATGACCGGGGAGAAGTATTTTGTAATCTGTGTGCCGGAAAAGGCGGATGGGCATGTACATATTGTGACGGAGCAGGATATGATATATGTCCGAGCTGTCATGGGGACACCTATATACGCAACGGAGAAGGTGAGATACCGCCTGACGCCGAACCGGGGACATGCGGACATTGCAATGGGACAGGAAAACTCGAATGTATAAAATGCCATGGAGCAGGATGGGGAGGATGTCCGGCATGTGAAGATAAGGGATATGAAGAATGCATGAACGGGGAATGCGTTAGCCATAGGGCATCAAACGGAGTATGTAACTATTGTAAAGGTACGGGATTTACAAGTAACGATCCGAGATTTAAACCTGAATGGAATGATGGTATACATAATATACCGAAAGACGGGGAAACAATCTGGTATAACGGCGGTGAAAGCACTTACCGTTATCATAAAACGCCTACTGCAGAAGATAAAAAAAGAACATCTGATGAGCTTGAAGCATACAGGAAAAAGGCTTTAGAAAACCTTGAAAAGGTATATACTACCTACAGTGAAGATTTTTACAGTGCAAAACAGCTTAAAAAGCTTAAGAGCACATATGAGAAGGGCGTAAATGCAATAAAGAAAGCAGCAGTTTACGATAAAGTATCTGTAGCATATTACAAGTACAAGGGACTTCTTTTTGATATAAGACCTTCCAAACTTGAAAAATACAAAAATAAATATGTTAATGAACTAAGGTCCTTACAGGGAAAATTTGAAAAAGAACATTGTACGGATGAAGGATACTGGGATCACGGTTATGAAGGTATCATGAACGATGGTGTCGAAGAAATAATGAAAGCAAAAACCAAGGCCAAGGTTAAGAAGATATTTAAAAGTACGAAAGCTAAAGTTATATATTAAAATACAGCCTGAAATACAAATGTGGGAACAGCGTGTGCTGTTCCTGCATTTTTTTTATTTTATGGTTGTAAAATCCCGCTTATGAGTGTATAATAAAAGTTCGTACGGGCTTGATTGTTACGAAAATGTTAAGAGCAAAGTCCGGTATAAAAATCCGATGAAAAATGACGTTCCGGAATGAAAGGTGGTGGTTTTATGCGTACAGATGATTCTGACAGTTGCAGACGATGTGAAGCAGCTTACGGAGGCGACGTGCCCCCCCGATTGTGTACCGTAAAACTGAATAAGGAGGACTCTTTTTATGACCGAGAACGAAGAGAAAGATATCGCAGAGCTTCTCTCTGATGAAGGTGATATCCTGTCAGAGGACGAAAGAGTAGAGGATACTGATGAGTCTGAAGCCGGTGTAAATACCGGTTCGGATGAAGCTGAGGGTCCTGAAGCTGAAGATCCGTCTGCAAATGCCGCTCCCATGGCTATGGAAGTACTTGAAGCCGATGCTACAAAGGCACAGGACAAGGAAGCGGGAGATGAGCCTGAGGAAGAAGAACAGTCTCAGGTAGATATCATGAAAGAAGTCATAGAACGCAGGGATTTTAAGGAATTCCGCAGGATGGCTTCAGAGATGAATGAGGCCGATGTGGCTTCAGTACTTGAGGAGCTTGAAGAAGCTGATATACTTAAGTTTTTCAGGGTATTACCCAAGAATATCGCGGCAGACGTGTTTGCATATCTGCCCATAGACCTGCAGCAGAGCATGATCCTTATGCTTACTGAAGGCGAAGCTACGAACATCATCGAGAACATGTACGTGGATGATGCTGCCGACCTGTTTGATGAGATGCCGGCGAACGTAGTAACAAGGCTGCTGGCCAAAACCAGTGCCGAAACAAGAAGGACCATCAACCAGCTGCTTAAATACCCGGATGATTCCGCAGGAAGTCTGATGACCACGGAGTATGAGGCGTTAAAGCTTCACTTAAAGGTATCGGAAGCACTGGAGAAGATAAGAAAAGACGGTATCGATAAGGAAACTATCAATACCTGTTATGTACTTGATAAAAACAGAACACTGCTCGGTACGGTAACCCTCAGAAGCCTGCTTTTTGCAGACCCCGATACTGAGGTGGGTGATATCATGACGGAGAATGTCATCTCCATTACCACCCTTACCGACCAGGAGGATGTAGCACGTGACTTCCAGAAGTACGACTTCTCTGTCATGCCTGTAGTTGACAGTGAGGACAGACTTGTCGGTATCATCACGGTCGATGACGTTGTCGACATCATGCAGCAGGAGGCTACGGAGGATATCGAAAAGATGGCCGCTATCAGCCCTACCGATGCTCCGTATATAAAGACAGGCGTATTTGAGACATGGAAGAAGCGTATACCGTGGCTTCTTTTACTCATGATCTCAGCCACATTTACCGGAATGATTATAGCGCATTTCGAGGATGCACTCAGTAAATATACCATACTTACAGCATTTATCCCGATGCTGATGGATACGGGCGGTAATGCCGGAAGCCAGGCTTCGGTATC
>CACYIR010000063.1:7270-16601 GCA_902774525.1 uncultured Lachnospiraceae bacterium | reverse complement strand
TTCTCATCCATATAAGCCTCATCCACTGTCACACCAACTACCTCAGCCAAAAACATATCATGCGAGCCGAGCCGGAGTATTTCTTTTACCTTACAATAGATATTTACAGGACTCTCGGCTATGGCAGGAGTCTCCATAAAATCCGACACATATTCCGTAAGCTTCATTTCCTTAAACTTATCATAGTCCTTACCTGAGCGTACACCGCACCAGTCACAGGCTCTTGTCAGGTCCTCGGTCACAAGATTTACGACAAACTCTCCGCTTTTTTCTATAATATCATGCGAATACCTTTCGGGCCTGATGGATACGGACAGCATCACAGGGTCTGAGCATACAGTCCCTGCCCATGCCAAAGTGATGATATTCGGTCTGTTTTCCTTGGACTTTTTTCCTGTATTCCCGTTATTTTTGTTATCACCTGATATTTTATCGTTCTTAGCCTTACAGCTTACCATCACGGCAGGTACCGGATAAAGCATATTTCCTGCCTTCCAATTCTGTTTTCCCATATATCCTCACTCCAAATGTGACATTACAGCGTTCTTCCGTTACAATAAGGACATGGTTCACTTGTATCTGCGGATTTGATCATATCATAAGTGCCGGAGATCATACCACGTCCGTCGTCATGCACACCGGGAAGACTATGTGCCGGAAGCATCCTGTCACAAAAAGGACACCTGTAGCACTTAGTCTCACTTGCTATGATCATAAAAGCTATAGTAAAAACAACAAACGATCCGATAGCTGCCGGGTACCCGAAAAAGATCATTACGAGCGGCACAATTAAAAAAATAGAAACCACATATGACACTATTAGATAAAATTTAATCTTTCTTCTTTTGCCGAATTCATACATCAATTTGATCTGTTCCGGCATATCCTTATAATCACTTATATCTCTTCCGTTAACTTTGCTACGGTCTTCTTCATTTATCTCGGCATTGCAATAAGGACATTTTGCTTCTGTGTCCTCGATCTGCTGCTTACAATTGGGACAAGTAATATACATATTGGATTACCTCCTTATAGAGATTTCGATTAATGTAATTACAACCTCTAATACAGATTTGACATTTTCCCCACAAGATTAATAGGTCGAAAGTTCAGTATTTTTATAATAATACTTTAGTATCTCATTGTATTTATATCCTTTTTGTGCGAGGCCATAAGCTCCTGACTGGCTCATGCCGATGCCGTGTCCCCAGCCCATGCCTAAAAACCATATCTCGTTGTCTTCGGGCGTATCCACAGGGAAATTGGTCATATTATCGGAGGATATCACTATCATCTGGTCGGTATTATCCTCTATTCTTGATACCTGTCCTGTGCCGGATATGACATAGAGGTCAGACACTTCCGGTTCTTCCATGTCACCATCCGTCAACACATATACGGAATGATCGTCTCTTTCCGCGGTAATGATCTTGAACTTAGTACTGTGCATACCGTACAGGGACTTTATTTCAGAACCCTTGACGGTAGTATTTCCGCCGCTGTGCTTTACCTTGATACTGCTCACTCTGCCGGAATCGGACAGCATCTCCGGATATACATCCTTTATCCCGTTCACACTGTATCCTTTGCTTGCAAGCTTTTGTGCAAGCTCGGAAAATGTCGTCTTTACTATCCACGGCTTACGTTCGGGGTTAGTCTCATATTCATCGAACACACCGATAAATACCGAACTGTTCCCGCCCCAGATATCCGCTGAAAACTCCGTGGCTCCTCCGCTCGTGGAAAAGAAATAAGCCGGTACTGTTTTACCGTTACTTTTAAGTACCTGCTTCAAAGTCGATTTTACCGCATATCTGGATATTTCAGTCTCCTTATTTACTCCGCCGTATACCTGGGATTCGTCCGTATCCACTATCACATAGCCTTTATTCAGGTAAGAATCCGCCTTAAACCCGGTATTGGCCAGACAATAACTTCTTGCTGCTACAGCCTGTGCACGTTGAGCCTCACTGTGCCAGGTCGTATTCATCTCGCATGATACGACACCCATAAGATATTTCTCGACATTTATGATGTTTATGGCTCTTATGGTATCATTTCCGTATCTTCCGATCTCTATCCTGCCCCTGTATTTTTTGCTGCCGAGAGTAATATATTTATCAGAACCTGCTGCCGCAAACTGGGGATAACCGCCCGAAACATTGCCGTCCGTAAGTATCTTTCTCCGTCCGAAAGAAATGCTTACGATATCATTGCTGCTGACTTTGGTATAAGTTCCGTCCCCCGTGCCTTTTACATACACCATCCATTTGTTTCTTCCGGCATAGCACACGTAAGCATCCTTTATCCCGGAGGCTGCAGCCGCAGCATCCTTGTATTTGGAATACGGCAGACCGTCACTGTAATACTCCGACTTATCCGGCTCAAAACTGAACCCTCCGGCCGACTTAAGCTCCAGCTCTGCCTTAAACGAATCATTTATGCAATAACCCATCTTAAGGCATGTATTATATACTGTGATGATCTTCTTGTCAAAATAGCTTGATTTTAACCCTACACGTATATCGGTCGCCGCCTTTACCGTCATGCATGCAAAAAGGCCGCAAAACAGCATAGTAAGAAGTATAAGCGGTAAGATAATATTTAGTTTTCTTCTCCTGGTTCTTACCATATGCTCTCCCTTTATACCTGCTGCTCCGATATCTGTACCCGTATATTTTCTTTTAATCCGATATCTCAGCCCTTGCCCGATACCAGCTTATACATATACTGCTTTAAGAAGTTCGGGTCCGAAGCCCCGCTTCCGAGCATACCGTACAGATTATCCTGTCCGGCTACGAGCCTTCCCTTAAAAAAGTCCGTAAGTCCTGCCATATGCTCTTTCTTTAATCTGTTGAAATAATCATAATTGTATTTCTTAAGTACACCCGAATATGCCTTTACCACCACACTGTTCCACTGCTTCTGTGCCAACAGCTCATATTCCACTCTGTAATTGGCATAAAGCAGCATCAGGGACATATCGTTATCTTTTATCGCGAGACATGCTTCCTTCACATCCCCATACTCGGAATAAGGATATGCAAAGCATCTGTCCATCTTAACTTCGCTTCCGTCGGGAAGTCCCGTACATTCCTGGTACACATCTTCCAACCTCAGTGTTTCCAGAAATGAAGCAAACTGCATGGCATCCTCTGTCTGAACTGCATATGTGACCGTATTCAGTATACCCATATCATACCTCCGAATCCGTTATAAACATCGCATCACCAAATGAGAAAAACCTGTATCTCTCCTGTACTGCTGCCGCATATGCATTAAGCACATGCTCCCTGCCTGCCAGTGCACTTACAAGCATGATAAGCGTGGACTCCGGCAGATGGAAATTGGTGATGAGGCAGTCAAGTACTTTAAACTTATATCCGGGATATATGAATATCTCCGTATCGGCGCTCCCCGGGATCACCACTCCGTTATCGTCTGCTGCCGACTCTATCGTACGGCATGAAGTGGTACCTACACATATGACCCTTCCGCCGTTCTTTTTACAGTTATTTATCTTCTCAGCAGCTTCAGGAGTCACGATATAAAACTCGCTGTGCATATGGTGGTCGAGTATATTCTCTTCCTTTACGGGTCTGAATGTACCGAGTCCTACATGCAGGGTAACCTCAGCTATATCCACACCCTTATCTTTTATAGCCTCTAAGAGTTCCGTGGTGAAATGCAATCCTGCCGTGGGAGCGGCTACCGAACCCTCATACTTGGCATATACTGTCTGGTATCTGTTTTTATCCTTAAGCTCATGAGTGATATAAGGAGGAAGAGGCATCTCTCCGAGTCTGTCCAATACTTCCTCAAATATGCCGTCATAGTCAAATCTTACTACACGGTTACCATCATCCTTTACTTCTTCCACTTCCGCAGTAAGCTCACCGTTGCCGAATCTGACCTTGGCACCTGCCTTAAGCTTCTTACCGGGCTTTACTATACATTCCCAGCGGTTACCGTCTATACGCTTGAGCAAAAATACCTCTACAGCACCCTCTTTGGGAGCTGCAAAGCCCTTGGGCACGTTTTCGGTATCGACTGTTCTTGTACCTATAAGTCTTGCAGGTATTACTTTCGTATTATTGATGACGAGGCAGTCCCCCTTACGGAGCAGTCCCGTTATCGATTCAAAATGGTCATGTCTGAACTCACCCGTATTCTTATTAAGTACAAGGAGTCTTGATGATGACCTTCTCTCCAGAGGATCCTGTGCTATCAGCTCCTCTGGCAGATCATAATAAAAATCCGATTTCTTTAATTCTTTGCCTTCCATTTTATCTAACTATCCCTTTCAGGTTTTGAGCCAGCTTCAGATACTTTTCCACAAACTGGTCATGGTTGTTATTCAGATAATCCTTATTGCCGTCACCGGAAGCTTTTTCAAGTTCGTATGCTTCCTTATACAGTTCCCTGGCTCCTATGGTCTTGGATGCACTCTTTATAGAGTGTACCAATATCCTGTAATCATTTAAGTTATCCTCATCCTTTAATGAGGTAAGCTTCTCTGCGTTTTTCTCTGCAGCCTTGGCATAATCACCGATTATCTCAAAATAGAATCCTTCTTCACCGCCGCAGTAACTGATACCTTCCGATGTATGGAGTCCGAGCTTTGAAAGAGCCTCAAGCGGATCGTCCGATATTACCGTTTCCTGCGCCTGACTGCTTTTTTGTATCGCATCTTCAGGAGTTCCCGGAAGATATTTTCTGAGCATCTTCTCCAGCTCTTTTATCTCTATGGGCTTTGACAGATAATCATTAAAGCCTGCACTTAAATACTGCTCCTTGGCTCCCACTACGGCATTGGCAGTAAGGGCTATCACCACTGTCTTTTCATCAACAAGCGATTCCTTCTTTAATATCTCGAGAGTCTCAATACCGTCCATCTTGGGCATCATATGATCGAGCAGTACCATATCGTACTTCTTCTCACGCATAAGCCTGATGGTCTCTTCTCCCGAAGTACATACCTCAGGGGTGATACCGAAAAGCTGCATGAAATTGGATGCGACCTTCAGGTTCATTTCATTATCATCGGTAATAAGCACCTTCGCTCCGCCGGATATAAACTTCTGTGCATCGGCTGTAACTCTTACCGCACCTGAACGTCTGTCCTGATACTTGCCCACAGGAGTGGCATCGGCGATCTTTAACTTCAGGTAGAATGAAAATACAGAACCCTTCCCGTACTCACTCTCTACCTCCAGCCTGCTGTTCATCATCTCCAAGAGCTTTGTGACTATGGAAATACCAAGGCCCGTACCCTCGATATGCCTGTTCCTCTTTTCTTCAAGTCTCTCGAAGGATATGGCAAGCTTATCGATATCCTCCTTACGGATACCGATACCCGTATCCTTTACCGCTACATTGAATATCAGGTTATCGTCACATATTTCCTTGGTTTTGATACTTAATGTTACGGAACCCTTTTCGGTATACTTTACCGCATTTGTCAGCAGGTTCATGATTACCTGGCTGATACGCACATCATCACCGTACAGTTTGGACGGGAGTGTCTCATCTATATCAACCTTAAGCTCCAGTCCTTTCGCTTTTGCACGCTCGCTGATGGTATTCACCAGATTATGTGTCAGATCGTTCACGCTGAATTCGACGGGTACAAGCTCCATCTTGCCGTCCTCTATCTTGGAGAAATCAAGTATGGTATTGATGATCGAAAGAAGCGTATTTCCTGCCGACTTGATGTTTGAAGCATAATCAAGTATCTTTTCATCATCGGACTTTCTTAGGATCATCTCGTTCATACCCAGCACGGCATTGATAGGTGTCCTTATCTCATGGGACATATCGGCAAGGAAATCACTCTTTGCTTTATTTGCGATATCGGCAGCAGTCTTTTCCAGTTTCAGCACCTTTGCCTCATAGTCCTTGCGCTGCTCGTTTACCTTCATCTCCTCCATGCGGATATTGGTGGTTCTTTCGTTCTTATATCCCACGTAATAGAATACGGATATAAGAGTAAATACTATAACGCTTACAAGTATGCTTAAGAAAAGCTGCTGTCTCTGCGCTTTAAAGATCTCACTTTTTGCAGTAATGATGACCAGATGCCATTGATCCATGACATTATCTACGAACACCGTACAGTTCTCTCCGTCTATCTCCATGTCAAAATTACCCTTGCCGGTACTTTTGACCTTGTTAAACATTTCCTTCTGTTCATCGGTCAGATCGTAATTATGACCAACCTCGTTTTTGTCCTTATGTGCTATGACCATGCCGTCATAGTTAAGGATATATCCGTAGCCGACTCCGTTTATCTCTATCTTTTCGGCTATCTCCTGTACGCTGTTAAGTGTTAAGTCGAGTGCCAGTGCATCATATTTGTTGCTCAAGTTACGTCCGACCGATATGATGACATTTCCGGTCTGTGCATCTATGTAAGGGTTTACGATGGTAACTTCCCCGTTATGCTCTATAAGGGTATTGTACCAGTCTCTCTGTGCGGGGTCGTATCCCTCGGGAGGTACCCAGCCTACACCGTCCACATAGTTGCCTCCAATGACGCCGTATATGCCGGTATATGTTTCATCAAAATAAGAAGTCGTATTTTCAGACTCCCTTGTGATATATTCTACTATTTCCTCATTTGTAGCCCCGTTTTGGACCATATGGTCCACACTGTCGGATACTACATAGATAGCACTTTTCGCTGTTTCCAGATAGTTTTCCAGTTCCGCTGTGATAGCTGCGGTCTTATCATTTCCCAGCTCTATAACATATTCTTCCGATGTTTTGTATATTACTCTCGATGTAAATACTACCATGAGTGCCATCAGAACAAATGTAACCGTAAGAATGACAACCAGGTTTCGCCAGTTCCTTATCATGAGGTTCTCCTCTGTATAAGCTTTTTCTTTAAGCAAATATAAAAGCGGTCTTTTCTGTCCATAACATTTTAATTATACCCAAAATGCCACATTCAGTCAAGAACCGCCATGATAATTCAGATTGTAGTTACTGTGCCTGTACAGCTGTGAACGCTACCGTGTTTACTATATCCTCTACGGAGCATCCGCGTGATAAGTCGTTGCAGGGCTTAGCAAGTCCCTGGAGTACTGCGAAGCACTCGGCACCGCCTATACGCTGTGTGATCTTATAACCGATATTTCCTGCCTGTAGGTCAGGGAATATAAGTACGTTGGCATGTCCTGCCACAGGGCTTCCCTTAGCCTTTGAAGCTCCTATCTCGGGTACAAGTGCAGCATCAAACTGCATCTCACCGTCTAAGCAAAGGTCGGGAGCAAGCTCATGTGCCTTGGCTACTGCCTGCTGTACTTTTGTAACTAATTCATGCTTTGCGCTTCCCTTTGTCGAGAATGAAAGGAATGCTACCTTGGGTTCTTCTATACCGCACAGTCTCTTTGCTGTATCCGCAGCCGATATACCGATCTCGGCAAGTTCGTCTGCTGTAGGGTTGGGCATTACTACGCAGTCTGCATATACCAGAAGTCCGTTATGGCCTAAACTCTTATTGGGACAGTCCATAAGGAAGCTTGAGGATACTACCTTGATACCGGGCTTGGTCTTTATGATCTGGAGTGCAGGTCTTAACATATCACCTGTGGTATGTACCGCACCGGATACAAGTCCGTCTGCATCTCCTGTCTTTACCATCATGATGCCGTAGTACATGACATCCTGTACGAGCTTTGCTGCATCTTCTTCTGTTACGCCCTTTGCTTTACGGAGCTCGTAAAGCTCTGCAGCATATTCCTTAGCCTTGGGGCTTGCGGCAGGGTCGATGAGTTCGATGCCTGTAATGTCGGTACCGGTTTCTTTTGCGGTATTCTTTATAGCATCAATACTTCCGAGCAGCACCGGCTTTGCGTAGCCTTCGTCCTTTATGATCTTTGCAGCCTGTACTGTACGGGGCTCGTCACCCTCGGGAAGTACGATGGTCATAAGTTTGCTCTGTGCTTTCTTCCTGATGTCTTCTACCATGCTCATGATGTGGTCCTCCTTATATAGTTCTAATGCGTGCAGGACCTGTGTATATATTCTCCGCACGCAGATTGGCGGATTTTACTCGTTGAGATTATATATATTTTTATATGCAAGTACTCGTAAAATCCTTCCAGACATTTTTGCAGTCGGGCAAAAACGGCCCGCCTAATCGTGCAAAAACGTCTGCGCGTAGCGGACAGCGTGCGGAGAACACATACACATGTCCTGCACGCTTCAAATACCCGAATATAATATAACTAATCTATATCTATTATAAAAGCTATTACAGATCGATGCCCTCAAATCCGTTCCATACATTCTTACCTGAGTATTTCATGGCAGTTTTCTCACCGCGTAATACATCAAGTGTAGCATAAGCGAGTGCTTCCTGCTCCATTTCGCCCGGATATACGCTGATGGGAGCGATGAAACCGCAGCGTTTCTCGATCCATTCCTTTACATCGGCGAATCTCATGAGGCCGCCTGTAAGAAGGATGCCGTCTACCTTACCGCAGAGTACTGTACTCATCTCACCTATCATCTTACATATCTGATAGATCATGGTATTCCAGATGAGTGTTGCTTTCTTATCTCCTGCATCTACAAGTGCATGTATCTTATCGGAATCGGATGTGCCGAACAGGCTAACGAATCCGCCGGATCTGGCACATAAGAGTTTTGCTTCCTTTACTGAATGTGTCTCTACATAGTCAAGAATTGAAAGTACGGGCACGCTGCCTATACGGGTGGGTGTGAATGCTCCCTCTCCGTCAGCTCCCATGTTTCCGTCTACCATACGTCCATGGTCATGTGCACTTACTGTGATGCCGCCGTCTATATGTGCTACTATGAAGTTACAGTCTTCATATTTTTTGCCGAGTTTTTTCGCATGTGCTTCAGCTACAGCCTTCTGGTTTAATACGTGTGAATGTGATACACGGTATACTCCCTTGATACCGGTAAGTCTTGCAAGGTCTGAATACTCGTCCACATTGGTAGGGTTAAGCGTATATGAAGGCTTTCCGAACTCTTTTGAGAACTGCCATGCGAGCATTACTCCGAGCTTGGCGGGATGCTCGCTTCCGCCTACTGCAGCTACGGTATCGTCATAGAGCTTTTCATCTATCGATGTTACTCCGCCGGGCTGGGTGCATGCGCTGCCTCCGCGGCCTACGAATACATCTATCGACTTGGGATCGATGCCCTCTTCCTTAAGCATATCCATGATAACATTGTATCTGAAAGGCATCTGGTCATTTACATGAGGGAACTTTAAAAGCTCGGGAGCATCATGGAACAGGCTGTGCTCAAAGAGCAGTTTTTCATTATCGAACAGGCTTACCTTTGTGGAGGT